>JBFMBJ010000004.1:0-26332 GCA_040755235.1 Candidatus Omnitrophota bacterium | reverse complement strand
ATGGAAGTGGTAACGGGGTTTTAGGAGGTTAAAAGACACAGAATGATTGTGTCTTAGCAATTTTTGCTCTTTGAAAACAGACGAAAAGTCCTGCTAGTAGAAAATCAGGGGTTCTCCGACGGTATCACGCTTTCAATAATCCCATAAACTTTACTGATCCGACGGGAAAAGGTGTTCCGTTAGTACTTGTTATTATTGGAACAGGCGGAGCTGTTAATGGTACCTTTGATGCAATAGAAGCGATTGCGTCAGGCGAAAGCTTCGGTGGCGTAGTTGGAGCATTTGGTCGCGGATTTATATCTGGTGCTGTAGGTACAACTACAGGTCTTGTCGTTGGAATTGCTACAAAGAATCCTTCTATGATAGGATCAGCAGCTAGTCTAAGCGCTAATCTGACAAGTCAGATAATTTCCAATAAAGGTCAGATAGGATGCCTAAACGCTATTTCAGCTACCGAAGCTGCATTATTAGGAGGTTTAGCGGGTCCACTTGGTCAAAAAATTCCAGGATTAAAGACAAAAGGTCGTTTACCTAATTTGAATCGTCCTAGGGGCACTAACGAGTTTGGGAAAAATTCATTACGCATAATAGGCCAAAAAGCTATTGGCGGTATTATAGGAAATAGCGCAAGTACAATTATTAATTATATTTTACAAGGAGAAAAATGAAAAAGGATTTTAGAAATAGTCTTTGGAAAATTCGAGTTTCAGGCAAAGAGGCAATTCGTTTCTTTTTAGCGGGGCTTCAGATTTCAGGTTTTTTAGGAATTATATTTTGCCTGACAATTATTATTAAATCCCTAATTTCTCAAGAGTATATTCTCTGGGATCGAATAATAATTGCGTTTACAATTAGCATTACGCTGTCATTATTGGGTCTAATAATGAGATCTCGGAAATTCCGCTAACGAAAGAATTTCAGTGACATAATACCAATTAACTATGTTTAACCGCCTAACACAATTCACTCCCTCGATCGTTTACGCGATAAAGGGATAAAGGGGAATAAAGGGGAGGAATAAAGGGGACGCTTCTATTTTTTGATTAAATCTATGCCTAGAATATTTCGTATTTTGCCAGAAACAGGAAGGGAAGACCGGTAGGGGGCTAATAAATAGAAACGTCCCCTTTTTCAAAAAAAGGAAAAAGTAAAAATTGTAGCAAATAGATAAGGGGGCGTAGAAATGAGATATGTATTTGCTTGTTTTTTGGCTATTATAGGAATTATCATAATTATTTGGGGTCACAGGCCTGTAAAAGTCAAAGAGGGAAGAATAATAAAAGGTATTGATTTTTTGACTAATTACGGCGGTCATCTTAAATGGCTTGTTTTTTTGCAGAATACTTTACTTAAAATCGTACTGGGTTGTGTGTTTATTTTTTTCGCGATTTTAATATTTTTAGGAAAGATGTAAACAATGCAGAGAATTCTGGGGACACGTACTAATTAACTATGTTTAACCGTCTTACACAATTCAATTCAGCTATTCCTGTTGACTTCGTTCTGGATAGGCAAGTCACCAGAGAAGAGCTTTTACTTAAATCACCAACTTCGCCGGCTCTTAAGCTCCTAAGTTCATTAGTAAGAAGCTTTGATGCTACCCCTGCTTTTGCACTTAATTCATTGAACTCGCCAAACTCGCTCAACTCGATAAACTCCCACAGTTACACCTACGATAGCATTGGCAACAGATTAACTATGACCGACTCACTCGGCACCCATAACTACGGTTATGACGACCTCTACAGACTTACTTCTGCCACGCTACCCACTGAATCCTACACCTATGACCCAGTAGGTAATCGTAACCCAGCAAGTTTTGTCTATGATGCAGCCAGCCGTCTCTTAGACGACGGAACTTATACCTATGCTTATGATGACAATGGTAACCTCATTACCAAAACCAACAAATCCAACCCTTCAGACGTTACTACCTATGACTACAACTCTGAAAATCAATTAGTAACTGTAAACAGTACACAGTACACTGTAAACTATACATATGATGGCCTTGGCCGACGCATTGAAAAGAACATCAACGGCGCTATAACCAGATATGTCTACGACAACGAGGATATCTTAGCTGGATACGATGACAGAAAGAGAAGGAGGGCAGAGAAATGATAAAAGAATTGAATAAAAAAAGTTTGATTTATGGAATACCGGGGCTTATTATTCAGTCAGTTTTCTTATTTATTAATCCTTTAATATCGCTTTTAGGCAGCATTCTATTAATAATTGGCTTAGCTTATTATGCCAAAGCAAAAGGTCATTCTGGTTATTTTGGAATTTTTGGCATATTAGGCATAATAGGCCTACTTGTATTGATTCCTTTAAAAGACAAGTATCTCTCAAAAGAAGAAGTGCTTGTGCAAAAGACAACCAAACGAAAAGATATTATATTGGGTATTTTACTAGGATTGGGGCTTATTATCGGTGTCCCAATTATTATATTTATATTATTTAATTTATTCGTAAAATAGGATTAATAGACTGAAGCAAGTAACAGAATGCTATAAAAGTTAATGGTAAATATGAAGATAATACGACAAACGGAACGCTTCTATTTTTTTGATTAAATCTATGCCAAGGAGATGAGCAATGGATAATCCTTCTGAAAAGAAAATAGATGAAGCATGGAAAGAGGCAATAGAAAAGGAAAAACAAAAGGAAAAGCCCGAAGATAAAGAAGGCTTTTTGCCGGAGACGCCGGATTTTATCTTTTTTGTAAGCACATTGGCAATGCAGGCATCTATTGCCTTGGGCGATATACCTAATCCAGCTACAAATAAACAAGAAGTAGATTTGAAGCAGGCGAAGTTTTTTATTGATATAATTTCTCTCATAAAAGAAAAGACCGTCAATAATCTCAACTTAGAAGAAGATAATTTTCTGGATAAAATCCTATATGAATTAAGAGTGCGCTTTGTAGAGAAGTCAAATGAAGCCACAACTTAGCGAGTGAGCTGTAGAGGCGTCCGCCATAAAGCGTTGGCGGATCCGCCAATATTTTTGGCAGAAAGCTAAGTTGTATGGCTGAATTTGACCCAGCACTAATTTTATGATCTATTGGGTTTATATTTTGAAGGATAGAGATAATGATGAACTTTATTATGGATATACAAATAATTTAGAAAGACGTTTAAAGGAACACGATGTAGAAAAGAAATGGAAATTTATTGCTTGTGAAGGATTCGCCTCAGAATTAGATGCTAGAGACAGAGAAAGGAAATTAAAGCACTATGGTCAGGCAAGAGCCCATCTTAAAAACAGACTTAAGAGATCGCTTGAATTGTAAAATTAGTGCTGGGTTTAATTCGCAGACGTTCTAAAGGCCTATAATTTATGTTCACTATCGTTCCATAAATTATCTGCTCATTAAAGGAGGTACAATCATGATAGACAAAGAACTATTGGCAATTTTAGCATGTCCTGCTTGTAAAGCTGATGTTGAGCTTAAGGATGAGAAGATTGTTTGCACAAAATGCAAGCGAAGATATCCGATAAAAGACGGCATCCCGATAATGCTAATTGATGAGGCAGAACAAGGCTGAATACACAGATGATCACAGATAAATAAACTGATGATCGCAGATAATTACGAAAGCCGAAAACAAAAAGGGAGTAGATATGAAGAAAATTTTGGTTATTCACGGGCCGAATCTTAATCTTTTAGGACAACGCGAGGTAGGTATGTATGGCAAGACAACGCTAAAAGAAATTGATAAAAAGTTAAAGCAGATAGCAAAAAAAGAAAAGGTTACCTTAAAAATAATTCAATCTAATCATGAAGGCGAAATAGTTGATGAAATTCAGTCTGCTAAAAGTGAGGGTTTTAGCGCTATACTTATTAATCCTGCTGCATATACCCATACTAGCGTTGCCATAAGAGATGCTATTGCTGCCCGCAATCTGCCAACTGTTGAAGTACACTTATCAAATATATATTCCCGGGAAGAATTCAGACAAAAATCATTAATTTCTGGAGTCTCAACAGGCCAAATTTGCGGTTTTGGGCCTAATAGCTACTATTTCGGGCTATTGGCCGCCTGCTCATTGATAAAGAAATGAACTTCAGACTTAACGCTATTCATAGCAAAACCGATGAGTTAGGATTAGACGGCCTATTAATAAGCAAAGAGGTTAATGTAAATTATTTGTCTAATTTCAAGAGTGATGACTCTTATTTGCTTTTCGATAAAAAGGAGGCCTTATTTTTAACTGATTTTAGAAATTACCAAGAGGCAAAAAAATACGTAAAAAATTTAAATGTAGTTCAAATCACTGATTCGTTCTTTCAAACCGTAGCGCAACTTTTAAAGAAAAGGAAGATAAAAAAACTCGGCTTTGAAGCAAAGGGTATGGATTTTGCTACCTATGTCCAATTAAGAAAACGCTTAGGCAAAACTCCTAAACTCGTTGCTACCTATGATATTGTTGAAGATATGCGCCAAATAAAAACAAAAGAAGAAATTGCCTTAATAAGAAAAGCGGTTAATATTACCTTAGAAGCATTTAGGTTTGCAAAAAGAATATTAAAACCAAACCTGACCGAAAATAATTTTATTTCTAAAATAGAGCGCTTTGTTAGGGATAAGGGGGCAGAAGGATTTTCCTTTGCGCCAATCGCTGCCAGCGGAAAAAATTCTAGTTACCCGCATGCAAAAAGCAGCAATAAAAAAATAGGCAATAATACCTCGGTTACTTTGGATTTAGGTGTAAGTTACAGGGGCTACAAAACTGACTTGACAAGGGTATTTTTTTTGGGTAGAATACCCACTGAATTATTAAATATTTACAATATTGTTTGCACTTGCCAAAGACAATCTATTGCTAAAATAAAGTTAGGTATTTGCGCTGCCCAAATCGATAAAGAGGCAAGAACTTTGATAGCCGAAAAAGGATTTGGGCGTTTTTTTAAGCACTCAACTGGCCACGGAATTGGTTTAGAGGTCCATGAAAAGCCGTTTATTTCAAAAAGAAGTATTCAGACTATTGCCGCGGGAATGGTTTTTACGATAGAGCCGGCAATATATCTTCCCAATAGATTTGGAGTTAGGATTGAAGACATGGTGTTAGTCAAAGATAACGGATGCGAGGTGTTAAGTGGCGCTCTCGATAAATGAGCTTAAGAGTGGATTAACTATTCTTGTAGACGGACAGGTTTTTGTAGTGGTGAGCTACCAGCATGTAAAGCCGGGCAAGGGCGCAGCCTTTGTCAGAGTAAGGATAAAAAATATTAAAAACGAAAATGTCTTGGAGAGAACTTATCGTACCGACGATAAAATCGAAGAGGCATTTGTAGATGTCAAAAAGCTGCAATACCAATACAGGGCAGGCGATACATATCATTTCATGTGCCTTGATACCTATGAAGAAATTGCCATTGACCAAAAACAACTTGGAAATACCATTAATTTTTTAAAGGATAATTTAGAAATCTCTGCTGCTTTTTATGAAGGCCAACTGGTAAATGTAACCCTGCCCACTTCAATTGTTTTAAAGGTTACCAGCACACAGACAGGTATCAGGGGCGATACTGTAAAAACCGGGACAAAACCCGCAACCATTGAAACTGGCTTTACTGTCCAGGTACCTTTATTTATAAATGAAGGCGATTTGATAAAAATAGATACTCGAACCGGCGAATATGTAGAACGGGCTTGAGGGAGGGGATTTATGAATATCAAAGAAATTAAAGAGATGATTGCGCTTATGAATGAAAATAATTTGACGGAATTGGAATTTGAAAAAGAAGGCATGCGGATTCGTCTTAAAAAGGCTTCTGCCTCGCAATTTGAGGTTTTAAGCACGACAGCCGCAGGAGAATCAAAACAGGAGATTATAGACACCAGAAAGCAGGAACCGCGTTCGCAAGATTTACCAAGTGCCAAATTAACGAAAGAATTAATCGAAATCAAAGCTCCTATGGTTGGAACATTCTATCGTGCTCCCATCCCAGAAGCACCGCCGTTTGTAGAAACAAACCAGGTTATAACTGCAGGCCAGGTCATTTGTATAATTGAAGCAATGAAGCTAATGAATGAGATAAAGTCAGAATATAAAGGAAAGATTGTGGAAATTTTAATAAATAACGGCCAGCCAGTAGAGTATGGCCAGGTAATTATGAGGTTAGAGCCGGCATAAAAAAGTTGTTTGTAGTTAGTAGTTGGTAGTTTGATTAAACAGAAAATCACTTACAAACTACAATCAACAAATAACAAACTACAGTTATTCTTATGTTTTCTAAAATTTTAATTGCCAATAGAGGCGAGATAGCTTTAAGGGTAATCAGGGCCTGTAAAGAAATGGGCATCAAAACTGTTGCAGTCTACTCACAGGCAGACGAGAATAGCCTACATGTTCGGCTTGCTGACGAGGCGGTTTGCATTGGCCCGGCTAATAGCGCAAATAGCTATCTGAATATTCCAGCAATAATCAGCGCTGCTGAAATTACCGATGTAGAAGCAATCCATCCAGGTTATGGCTTTTTAGCAGAAAATGCGCACTTTGCCGAAATCTGCCAATCCTGCCAGATAGCGTTTATCGGGCCATCTCCTTATAATATCAGGCTTATGGGAGACAAAATGGCTGCCCGGGAAACTATGAAGAACGCTAAAATTCCTATTATCCCCGGAACCCTCACTGCAATTCAAAATAAAGAAGAGGCACTAAAAGTTGCAAAGCGGTTAAAATATCCTGTTATAATCAAAGCTGCTGCTGGTGGCGGTGGGAGAGGAATGCGCGTTTGTCATAATGATGTTCGGCTAATCAGTGCGCTCATTACTGCCCAGAACGAAGCTGAAGCGAGCTTTGGAAATCCTGAAGTATATTTAGAAAAATATATGCCTAATTCCAGGCATATAGAATTCCAAGTTGTTGCTGATAAATATGGCCATGTGGTACATTTAGGTGAACGAGATTGCAGTTTACAGCGCCGTCATCAAAAAATTCTTGAAGAATCACCCTCTTTAGCTCTGGATGAAAAGTTAAGACGCAAAATGGGCGAGGTAGCTGTACGGGCCACTAAAATTGTAAAGTATCAAGGTGTAGGGACAATGGAATTCCTTTTAGACCAAGACGCTAATTTCTATTTCTTGGAAATGAATACGAGGATACAGGTAGAGCATCCTGTTACGGAAATGTTAACAGGGGTAGACCTCGTAAAAACACAGCTTCATCTTGCAGCAGGAGAAAAACTAAGAATACATCAAGATAAAATAAAATTTTCAGGCCACGCAATAGAATGTAGAATAAACGCCGAAGATCCTGAACATGGATTTTTGCCTTCTCCTGGAATTATAAAGAGTTTATCTCTTCCTGGCGGGCCGAATATACGCATTGACACTCATATCTATGCTGGCTATGAAATCCCCACTTTTTACGATTCTTTAATTGCGAAAATAATCGCGAGGGGCAACAATAGAAATGAAGCGCTATCAACTATGCGCAGGGCTCTGGATGAATTTTTTATCGAGCCAATAAAAACTACTATACCTTTTCATAGGCAATTATTAGATAACCGCAATTTCTTAAAAGGAGAAATAAGCACACACTTTATAGAAGATTTGTTGGCGGAAAAGGAGAAGGAGTAAAAAATGAATCAGAATATTAAAAGCGAGATAGGAACAATCCGTATTCATAAAAAAGTTATTAGCTCTATTGCTACAATCGCAGCAAAAGAAGTAGAGGGCGTTGCCAGGGTGGGTGGTTCTATCAAAGGCTTTATCTATTCTTTATTAAAACAAAACCAGGCTGGTTCAATTGATGTAAATATAGACAACAATAATGAAGTTTCCCTAACAATTCCAATTGTGGTTATGTATGATTATAGCCTACCGGAAGTTGCCAGCCGCGTCCAAGAGAATGTAAGAAAGATGATTGAAAAAAGCACAGAACTAAACATAAAACAGATTGATATTAATATCCAAAAGGTAGAAACTAAAGAGGGGGTAAAAAAGTGAGAGTACTAACAAAATTGGGAATTTATTTTTATACTATAATTATCGTTATAATCGGTGTTGCTATGATAAGCCTGGCCGTCGGCGTTATCAACGCTTATGAGATTGCAGCATTTATTCACACATTTAATATTACAAATATCAGGCTTATTATGGCTTTTGGCGGAGCCTTGCTCATTTTGGTAAGTCTCTTATTCAGCCAAGTAATATTTACCAAGATTAAACGTGAAAAAACTATTGCCTTTCAGACTCCAAACGGCGAAGTCCTTGTGTCGTTGAGTGCTGTGGAAGATTTAATCAGAAGAACTACCATAGAAGTAGAGGGGATAAAAGATGCTCGGCCGGATGTAATAGCAGGCAAAAAAGGAATTGAGGTAAACTTAAGGTTGACTTTAAATGATGAAATAAATATTCCGGAATTTACCGCCAGAATCCAAGATATGATAAAGTCACGCATCCAGGAAATGCTGGGGATAGATGAGGCGATCATAATAAAAATATTTGTGGCTAAAATCGTTACTAAAGAAATTAAGGCTCGCAAAAAGAAAGAAATTGAACAAGAAGAAACCCCTATTCCGTTTCAGGGCTATAAAAGATAAAAAATTAAAGACAATGGAGGCGATACAATGCAAGTAAAAAAAATTGGCGTACTAACCGGCGGCGGCGATTGTCCGGGATTAAATCCAGTCATTCGTGCCATTACCCGAAGGGGCATCCAGCACGGTTTTGAAATAATCGGTATTCTTGATGGCTGGAAAGGCCTTATTGAAAATAGAACAATTCCTCTAAACCTAACCTCTGTTTCCGGAATACTTCCTAAAGGAGGCACGATTATAGGAACTAGCCGAACCAACCCTTATAAAAATGAAAAAGATTTAGATAAATTGAAAGAAAACTTTAAAAGTTTAGGAATCTCAGCTTTAATTGCTATAGGTGGTGAAGATACTTTAGGAGTGGCAAATAAGCTTTTTAAGATTGATAATATTCCACTGGTTGGCGTGCCAAAAACAATTGATAATGACCTATCTTGCACAGATTATACTTTTGGCTTTGATACTGCCATAAATATCGCTACAGAATGCATTGACAGGTTGCATACTACGGCGGAAAGCCATCATCGGATTATTGTTGCGGAAGTTATGGGTCGCCACGCTGGATGGATTGCAATTTGCGCCGGGATTGCCGGAGGCGCTGACATCATATTAATTCCAGAAATACCCATAGATCTTGATGAAGTCTGCCAGTTAATAAATAAACGGCATAAACGCGGCAGGACATTCAGTATTGTTGTGGTAGCAGAGGGTGCGAAATTTAAAGAAGGCACAGAGGTCCTTCAGGATCAAAAATTAGATGAATTCGGCCATGTTAAATTAGGAGGTATTGGTGAGCGTTTAGCTAAATTCATCGAAGAAAGAACTGGCTACGAAACTCGAGTTTCAGTATTAGGCCATATTCAAAGAGGTGGAAGCCCTACTGCCTTTGACAGAATTTTAGGTACGCGTTTTGGAGTAAAAGCAGCAGATTTGGTTAAAGATAACCAGTTCGGGAAAATGGTTGCGCTATCTGGAAATAAAATAGTTACTGTTGATTTAGAAGAAGCAGTAAAGGCATTAAAAACCGTAGATATGGAACTGTATGACATAGCTAAGGTCTTCTTCGGATAATTTAAGGAAAACTATGAAAAAAATTATTGAAAAAGATTTACTGGAAAGCATCTCGCTAACTCAGGATACAATTAAGAATAAACTTGGGATAATCCAGGATATCGCTGAAAGTTTTATTAGTTGTTTAAAAAAAGGAAACAAAATTATCCTTTTCGGAAACGGTGGCTCAGCAGCTGACGCTCAGCATATAGCTGCGGAACTAGTTGGTAGGTTTGAGAAAAACCGCGGGCCACTTGCTGCTATAAGTCTGAATACAAATACCTCATGTCTAACTGCGATAGCAAATGACTTTGGTTATGATAATGTTTTTTCAAAACAGATTGAGGCCTTAGGAAAACCAGGAGACATTGCCTTGGGAATTTCAACTAGCGGCAACTCAAAAAATGTTTTAGAGGCAATAAAAAAAGCAAAACACCTTGGCCTTATAACAATAGGATTTAGTGGCAAAAAATCAGATGATTTATCTAAAATTTGTGATTTATCGTTTGTAGCAGAATCAAGCCGCACCTGTCGTATTCAAGAGATGCATATCAAAGTTGGGCATATTATTTGCAATTTAGTCGAATTAGCCATAAGTTAATTAATGAAAAATAAAATTATTGCAAGCCATAACAAATTAAAAAAGGTAATACATACTTTAAAAAAAAGAAATAAAAAAATTGTTTTTACTAATGGCTGTTTTGATTTGTTACATCGTGGCCACATCAAGTATTTGGCTAAAGCAAAACAATTGGGGGATTATCTTATCGTTGCTATAAATAGCGATGAGTCAGTAAAGAGAATTAAAGGTGAGAATCGGCCGCTCACAAATCAAAAAGATAGAGCAGAAATTCTTTCAAGTTTAGAAATGGTTGATTTTGTAACTATTTTTGGCGATTCTACCCCGCTTAGGCTTATTAAGTTCCTTAAGCCCGATGTTTTAGTAAAAGGCGCTGACTGGAAACAAAAAGATATTGTCGGAGCAAATTTTGTAAAAAATTATGGCGGAAAGGTAAAGCGAATTTTGTATTTAAAAGGTTTTTCTACAACAAATTTAATCGCAAAAATTGCAAAAGCATTTAAAAAATAAGATCTTTAGAGTGATTGATGCAAATATTAATCGTCTAAAAGAAGCTATTCGCGTATGCGAAGATGTTAGCCGCTTTGTTATTGACGATGGGTCTTTGAGCTTAAAATTCAAACAACTAAGGCATCATATATTTCTTAGTTGCAAAAAAATTGCACCAATAAGAATTTTAATCCAAGCCAGAGATATCTCTAAAGACGTTGGAAAAAAAAGCATTATCCAAGAGACAAAAAGGAAAGATTACAGAGAAATTTTTAGTGCAAATATCCAAAGGGCAAAAGAATCATTACGCGTCTTAGAGGAATTCTCTAAAGTTTTACGTAAACAAGAGTCAGAAAGATTTAAGAAAATTAGGTATCAAATTTACAATTTAGAAAAAGAAGCCATTAAAAAATTTCAAAAGCATATCCTGTTTTAAATTATCCAATATAAACAATGGCGCAAATAATACAAGCCAAATCCGGCCTCATCAGCCCACAAATGCGCTTTGTCGCAAAAAAAGAAGGAATAGACCCTATTGTCTTGGCTAAAAGAATTGCAAGAGGAGAAGCAGTTATATTCTCAAATAACTTGCGCCGGCCCAAAGAAACCACAGCTGTAGGAACTGGCCTGAAGACAAAGGTTAACGTAAATATAGGCACATCGACCGATAAGACTGATTTCAAACTGGAATTATTAAAACTGAGGGAATCCATCAGATTAAAAGCTGATACAGTAATGGATTTAAGCGTAGGAAAAGATACTCAACGAATTAGAAATATAATTTTAGAAAAATCACCTTTACCTGTTGGAACTGTCCCGATCTATGAAGCAGCGATATTGGCTGAAAAGAAAAAAGGCAGTTTGTTAAAATTGGATATCGAGACGATATTAGATTGTATTGAAACACAAGCAAAAGAAGGAGTTGATTTTTTTACTATACATTGTGGCATAACAAAAGAAGGATTAAAATTATTAGAGACAAGGAAAAGGCAAATTAAAATGGTTAGCCGTGGTGGAGCAATACTAAGCGCCTGGATGAAAGCAAATAATAAAGAAAATCCTTTTTATGAATATTTCGATGAAATTTTAAAAATTGCATATAAATATGACATAGTTTTGAGTTTAGGCGATGCCTTAAGACCAGGTGCAATAGCTGATGCGACAGATGAAGCGCAGATAAATGAATTAAAGACTTTGGCTCGTCTTGTCCAGAGAGCCAGAGAGCATAATGCTCAGGTGATAGTTGAGGGTCCGGGCCATGTGCCGATTAATCAAATTCAAACTAACATTGCTTTGGAAAAAAAATACTGCAAAAATGCGCCGTTTTATGTTTTAGGGCCACTTGTCTGTGATATAGCTGCGGGCTACGACCATATAACCGCTGCAATAGGAGGAGCCTTAGCAGCAAGTTTTGGAGCAGATTTTCTTTGTTTTGTAACTAGAGCAGAGCATTTAAGTCATCCTACTCTGGAAGACACACGAGAAGGGCTAATTGCTTCTCGTATTGCTGCGCATAGTGCAGATGTTGCCAAGGGAATAAAATCAGCTCAAAATTGGGATAGTCAGATTTCGATAGCCAGAAGAAATCGCAACTGGAAAAAATTAATTGCACTTGCTATTGATCCAGAGCGAGCACGCCAGTTGCGCCGTTCTATCAAACCAAAAGATTCAAAAACCTGCTCTATGTGTGGTAAATATTGCTCTATGAAATTAATTGAAGAATGCATTGCATCTTGATTTAAATGCGGGTGTAATTCAGTGGTAGAATGGCAGCTTCCCAAGCTGTATATGGCGGTTCGATTCCGCTCACCCGCTCTCTTTGACGAGATAGGCAAAATGACAAAAAAACATTTTTTATTTTTAATTAGCATATTTTTAATTCTCATTATTTCTGGTTGTGCGACTATAGAAACCCAACCAGAGTCTATGCTCAGGCAACCTTTTTTAAAAGGAATTTACCATACAGTCAAAAGAGGCCAGACGTTATGGCAGATATCCAAAGCATATAATATTGATTTAAAGACTTTGACAGAGATTAACAATATTTCTGATAACTCTAACATTGCTATAGGCCAAAAGATATTTATACCCGAAAGACAAGAAGGAGCAACAGGTGAACTACCAGAAATTAGCTTTATCTGGCCAATTGAGGGTAAAATAGTTTCATACTATCATAGTAATCAGGAAGGGACACTTAGGAAAGGGCTACTGATAGATTCTTTAGGTTCAGATAAAGTTAAAGCAACTCAAAAAGGAACAATTTGTTTCACACACCCAGAATTTAAAAACTACGGCAAAACAGTAATTATCTCTCATAATAATAATTTTTATACAACCTACTCTAATCTATCTGATATTTTGGTTAAAGTAGGTGATTCTGTTTTACAAGGCGAAGTAATCGCAAAGACTAAAACTTCTGATCAATATCCTGGTTCACTTTTACACTTTGAAATTAGAAAAGGCGTTCAGACCCAAAACCCACTTTTCTTCTTGCCGCCAAGATAAAATGGTCGATAAAGAAATAATCTTAAAGCGCACCAATATTTTAGAACCCATCTATAAGCGCTTAGACAGTTTAAAAGACGGTTACCGCCAAAATATTGCCTTGATAGGCCAGCCCGGCGTTGGCAAGACAACTATTTTAAAATATCTATCAAACACATTTAAACGTCCAAATCTGATATTCGCCTATGTAAATTTAGAATGTGCCGATTTTAAATATTTTGCTTATAAATTATTAGGCATGATACTTTACAACTATCTCTCGGAAAAAGGCCTGATAATTAAAGACGATTTTTCATACCTTGTTAAGGCGGCAGAGCAATCTCTACCCAATACATCCGCAGCTATGAAGCTAACAATCCAATTAATAGAAAAGGACAAAATTAATGATGCCTGTCAAAAAACTCTTGATTGCATTGACATATTTACCCAGGAAAGTGCCTACCAGTTAGTATTAATAATCGATGAATTCCATTTCTTGGAGGAAATTGGTATCAAAAATGTTTTTTCTATACTTGGAAAAAAGATTATGTTGCAGAAGTCTGTAATTTTTATTATCGCCAGTTCCAATAAAGAGAGGGCAAGAAAGATTATTAGCGAAAAACTTTCACTTTTATTCGGCAATTTCGAAATAATAAATGCCACTCCCCTTGAGCATAAAACCTGCAAAGAATTTATTTTAAACATTCTTTATCCTTTCCTGGTATCCGAGATGCATCTCGACTTCCTTATTGACTTAACAGGGGGTTTTCCATTTTATCTTAAGATTATTTCTAAAGAATTACTTCGCTTAGCAGAAAAAAATTCAAATCCTCAAATAGATAGTTACGCAATAGCAGTTGCTATTTATAATCTTTTAGCTAAGGAAAATGGATTACTTAATGAAAAATTCAATGGTATTATTGAGCGCCTAGGTAAGATTAAAAGCGAGCAGAATAAAAATAGCTTTACCAGCGCATCTGAAATTTTAATTTCTCTGGCAAATGGGTACAACACTGCTTCAGTAGTTGCAACAAATATTCACAGGAATAAAATTCAGATTAAATCAAAACTGAACAAATTTGCCGAAAATGGCCTAATTAATAAAAACGGCTCATTTTTAAAAATTAGTGATCCATTGTTAGAGGTGTGGTTAAAATTAGTATTCTCGAAAAAGATGCAACGGCTTAGCGAAGATGATTCTGACGTTAAGAACCAGTTTGTAAACCAGATAAATAAAATGATTGATTTATTTATTTTTGAATCTAAGCGGAAATTTTTAGAAAGAATTACCGAAGTATTCAATCAATTCGAGGATGAATCTATTGTTTTCGACCGACAAAGGTTCAAATTAACTAAATTTAAAGAGCTAAAATTGATAACTTTCGAAGGTGCAAGGATAAAAGAAGGCCTTTACGGAGAAAGTTGCGACGATATCTGGATTGCTGCCTTGATGCCCCAAACTCTTAAGGAAAGTGATGTAAGTGAGTTTATTGGGGAATGTAAAAAAATAAGGCAGAAACGATTTAAAAAGATTTTATTTACATTTTCTGAGCCGGAATTAAACGCCTCGCTTTTAGCTAAAGAGGAGAAAATACATACCTGGAATTTGGAATATATTAACACTTTGCTAAGTTTATTCGGAAAACCAAAGATTATTCATTATTAAATGAAAATAATAGTTATTTCAGATACTCATATACCAGATAGAGCGCCGATGTTGCCAGAAGAATTTTTAAATAAGATAAAGGGCGCTGATTTAATTTTGCATGCGGGAGACCTAGTCAATTTATCAGTAATAGAACAACTAAAATCTATTGCGCCGGTAAAGGCAGTTTGGGGAAACATGGACGGTTCGAAAGTAAAAGAACAATTAAGACAAAAGGAAATTATTAAGCTTGAAGGCGTAACCATTGGCCTGATACATGGCTGGGGCAATCCCAATAACTTAATTGAAGTTTTGAAAAATGAATTTAAAAATGAGAAGATAGATATTATTATCTTTGGGCATTCTCATCGGCCGGTTAATACAAAGAGTGAAAATATATTATTTTTTAACCCAGGAAGCTTAACTGATACATTTTTTTCTGATTTTGCTTCTTACGGAGTGATAGAAATAAATAAAAATAAATATTCGGCAAAAATCGAAAAACTTTAAGAGGACAAAATGACGACCCTATGGGCACCATGGCGTATTAACTATGTTGGCAAGACCCTAAAACAAAAGGGTTGTCTTCTATGTAAGTTCGCAAAAGAAAAACGTCCTAATAAAAAGAATCTGGTTTTCTTGACTTCTAAATTATCGTTTTCTGTTCTTAATAAATTTCCTTATAACAATGGCCATGTAATGATTTGCCCGAGAAGGCACATAAAAAATTTATCCCAGTTAGCTAAAAATGAGATTTTAGACTTAATAGAATTATTAATTAAAACTCAAAAATTATTGGATACTTCCTTGTCAGCCCAGGGTTATAATATCGGAATTAATATTGGCAGAGTTGCCGGTGCAGGGATTGAAAATCACTTACATATCCATCTTGTGCCGCGCTGGAAGGGAGATACAAATTTTATGCCAATAATTGCAAAAACAAAAGTCATTTCTCAATCTTTAGAAGAGCTATTTAAGAAATTAAAGAAATTATCAAAAAATGCCCAAGAAAATAAATAAGGAATCAAACTCTCACTTAGCCTCCTACGCCAGCAAAAATTTAGAAAGCCGGGGCAGGCTTTATAAAGAAGTCGAGCATCCTTACCGCACTATTTATCAAAGAGACAGGGATAGGATTATTCACTCTGCTTCCTTTAGACGGTTGGAATATAAAACTCAAGTCTTTGTTAACCACGAAGGTGATTATTATCGTACCAGATTAACCCATACTTTAGAGGTTGCACAAATTGCCCGTACCATTGCAAAGGCATTGCGCCTAAATGAAGAATTAGTTGAGGCAATCGCCTTGGCTCATGATTTAGGCCATACTCCTTTTGGCCATGCTGGAGAGGATGTTTTAGCAAAGCTGATGGAAAAAGAAGGAGGGTTTAATCATAACCTACAAGGTTTGAGAGTGGTTGATTTACTTGAAGAGAGATATCCTGATTTTCCAGGTTTAAATTTAAGCTGGGAAGTCAGAGAAGGCATAGTAAAGCACTCTGCAAATACTTTAATTTCTTCCCTCGCTGAATTTGAGCCGGATAAAGGCGCTAGTTTAGAAACCCAAGTAGTGGATGCGGCAGATGAAATTGCTTATGATAATCACGATTTAGACGACGGCCTAAGATCAGGCTTGATTGAGATAGGTGGTTTAAAAAAAATAGAATTGTGGCTAGATTTAGAAAAAAAACTGACCAGTACCTATCCTAAAATTAGCAAGGAAATGCTTAAATACCAGATAATTAAATCTTTGATAAATTTTCTCGTTACTGATATAATAGCAGAGTCAGAAAAAAGTCTAAAAAAATTTAAAATAACCAGCAGCCAGCAAGTAAGGCTGACAAAAGAGAAAATAGTTATTTTTAGCAAAGAAGTTCAAAATAAAAGAAAGCCCTTAAGGGAATTTTTGTTTAATAGTCTTTATAACCATTATCGCGTTATTCGCATGTCTGAGAAGGCAAAACGTTTTATTAAAGATTTGTTTGGTTTTTATCTAACAAAACCAGAAGCATTGCCTTTATCGATTCAGGCTCGAGTTAAAAATGAATCTATTAAAAGAGCCGTATGCGATTATATCGCAGGAATGACTGACCGGTTTGCCTTAAATGAATACAAAAAACTATTCGACCCCTACGAAAAAGTATAAAACTGCCCTTTCGGCTATACATATAATTTCCCGCCTGATTAATTCCACTACTGATATAAAAGAACTTATCTTGCGTGTGGCTAAACTTGCCAGCCAGATAGTGAAGGGTGAGGCTTGTCAAATCATTATTTCTGACCCTAATAGAAAATTTATCTCAGTTAAGGTCCATGCTGACCCTTCCAAAAAAAGCCTTGTCCAAAGAAAAAAAAGCATCTCTAATCCCATCGAAAAAAAAATTGCTCTTACTGGCTCATTAATTACCCAACCCAGACTATTGGGAATTCCATTAATTGGCGATGATTTATCAGGTGCTATTTTAATAAACAGGAAAACCGATTCGAAATACTTTGACTCGGTTGACCAGGAAATTATTATGAGCTTAGGTGAACAACTGGTAATGGCAATTAAAAATCTACGCCTTTATGAAGAACAACAAAAACTACTTTTAGGTAGCGTCAAGTCACTGGTTGCAGTCCTTAATGCGACTGCGCCATCAGCTTCGACCCACTCTAAAAATTTTAATCAGATTCTAATGGCGATAGCAGAGCAAATGCACTTACCAGAAGCAGAGGTACACGCCCTTCTCTATGCTGGCCTTCTCCATGATGCAGGAAAGATTGATATTCCCGAAAAAATCTTAAGCAAATCAACTAAATTAACCGGAAAAGAATACCGACTCATTAAAGAGCACCCTTTAATTGGTGTAAAAATTATCAAGCCGCTTCAGCTTTTGAAACCTGCTATTCCCATAATACAGCATCATCACGAAAAATATGACGGCTCTGGTTATCCTGCCGGCTTAAAAAAGAATAAAATTCCTCTTGGCGCTAGAATTATGGCAGTAGCTGACGCCTTTGAGGCTATGGTATTGAGCCGGCCTTATCGACGTCAAAGATTAACCATTCATGAGGCGATAAAGGAGATTAAGAAAAACGCTGGAACTCAGTTTGACCCTAAAATAATAGATGCCTTAATCGTGGCATTAAAAACAAAAAGATTAAAAAGAATCTTCTCTAAGCTAATAAATAAACAATAAAGTTAAATGCAGCAATTTGAATTATTTGATAATTTAGACAGGATTGAAAAAGCAACGACTCATAAAGACGATAACCAATCCGCCAATCAAATCTGGAAGTTTAAGCGTTCGGTCCTTTTTATAATCTATTCTTTAGTTCTTTTAATTGTTGGCTTTGTTTTAGGAGCAGAACGCACTAAATATATCGCCAGACCCACTAAGAAGGATTCAATTATCAGGCAAACTGCTGGCTCTCCTGGCCAGAAGGCTCCTCACTCCAAGCAAGAGGCGGCAGGATTAAGCAAAGTTTATATTATTCAAGTTGCTTCTTATAAAAATCTAAATACTGCCACTTCTGTAAAAGATACATTAAAAAAGCAAGGTTTCTCATCTTATATAGTAAATTCAAAGCCGTATATTAAAGTTTTCGTCGGACCATATAAATCAAAAAAAGAAGCTGAGGAAAAATTAAAGGCATTACAAAAGAACTATCCAGATAGTTTTATCAAATGAGGACATAAGTTATGGAGCTGTTGATATAAGTTAATGGCGACATAACTTATTTGTCCGAATTTGATCCAGCACTTATTTTACTGATAAGGCTGGCCTTAAAATAAAATTGTTTTTTTCGAATAAAAAGTTTATTTAAATATCGATAGCACTTAGTAAAATAAGTGCTGGATTTAATTCGCAGACGCTTCGCTATAATTTATGTCGTTTTTCTAACTCCATAAATTATCTGCTCATTAGAGGAGGAACCATGTCGATTCATCCATCGTTACGCAGGACGCCAAAAGACAAACAGCAACGTTCGGTATTAAAACGCATCGAACGCGTCCAAAAGCTTATCAGTGAAGAAAAGTGGCAGGAGGACAAAATTTTTAATTTGCCAAAAATAAAGACAATTCGCATGAAGATTAAAAAGGAAAAGGCTGCTGAGGCTGCTGCCGCAGTTGGAACTGAAGCAACGGCAACAACTGTAACCCCTGGTGCAAAACCTCAAGGGCAAACCCCTGCTGCTTTAGATAAAACAAAGGAATCTTCAAAATCAAAGCCAGAAACTAAGCAGGCAAAATGAAGAAGATATTTCTATTAATGCTATGTTCTTTATTATCAGCACTAATCATAGATTTGTATGGATTTTGCGAAAATAAGGATAGGGCAGAGAGTTTCCCATTTATGGCTAAGGTCAACGCAAAAGATGTAAATATCCGCTCTGGGCCTAATTTAAATTTTGAGATTATCGGGAAGGTAAATTTTAACCAAATTTTAGCTGTATTTGGCAAAAAAGATTCCTGGTATAAAATAAAAATTCCCTATGAATTTGATGTTTTTATTAATTCTAAGCTTGTCCAAATAAAATCAGATTCAATCGGCATAATTACCACCAACAGGGTTAATGTCAGGTCAAAACCGAATTTAAAGTCTACTGTACTAAGCCAAATGAATAAAGGGGATATTGTAAGTGTGCGAGGCGAAAAAGACGAGTGGTTGACTATTGGACCTCCTCGAAATTGCTATGCTTGGATAAACGAAAAATTTGTGGATTATTTTAAGCCTTATTATGAAGACGAACAATATCTTAGTATCGAAAAACAAAGACCCCAGGCTGAAAAAAAAGAAAATAGACTCACCTCAAAGCCAAAGGAAATATCACCCTTGGTTGAAGGCATTGTTGAAGATTCGGGAAGGCTTATTAACAGAAACTCATTACATAAGTTATTAGACGAAAAAGGCAACTTGCTTTACTATCTTGACAGCGATAAAAAAATATTAGATGCAGTAAGTAATCTTAAGGTTGCTATTTGGGGCGAAGTTTCAAAACGCAAAGGATATAACGCACCGATTATAAAGGTAGGAAAGATAGTTATAAAAGAATGAAATTTTTTATTTCCCTGGGATTATTTTTCTTCGCTTTTACCATTCATGAATTTTCACATGGCTGGGTAGCATTAAAGTTAGGTGACCCCACTGCTAAATACTCCGGCCGGCTGACCCTCAATCCCCTTAAACATATCGATCCATTAGGAACGATAGTTATACCCATACTTCTATATCTGTCTAATTCACCTTTTATTTTTGGCTGGGCAAAACCTGTACCTATAAATTTTTACCGGCTTCATAGGCCAAAACAAGATATAATCTGGGTAGGCTTGGCTGGTCCAATGGCAAATATTATTTTAGCAGGCTTAATAGGGACAATATTTCGCTTCAATATAATCTCAAACCCGGCACTATTTTCTATTCTCCAGAATCTTGGAATATTAAATTTGGTTTTAGCTGTTTTTAACCTTATCCCCATTCCGCCTTTGGATGGCTCGCGTGTCCTGACAGGATTACTGCCTTATGATTTAGCGCGTTCCTACGCTAAGCTTGAGCCGTTTGGGATGTTTCTTCTTATTGCATTACTTGCCTTTGGCCTGTTACGAGAGGTTATCTGGCCGCTGATTGCCATATTGGCAACATTTTTCGGACTGGTTTAGATGAAAAAGATAAAAGTTAATCTTAAAGAAAAGAGTTACGATATCCTGATTGGAAATAAACTTACTCCTAAGTTCGGTCTATATATAAGAAAAACTTTAACTGCAAATTTTGCAATTATAATTACAACTTTAAAAATTTCAAAACTTTATTTTTTAGTTATAAAAAAAGCGTTAATAAAAGCAGGGATTTCTTCTAACCGTGTAATTATCCCGGATAGCGAAAAAGCAAAATCTATTTTTTATCTTAATCTAATTTTAAAAAATATAGCGCAAAGTGCTAAAGGCAAGGCACCTTTCGTCGTTGCCTTAGGAGGAGGGGTAGTAGGGGATGTAGCAGGGTTTGCTGCTTCGATATACAAAAGAGGTATCCCCTATATTCAGATTCCTACTACATTGCTTGCTCAAATCGATTCAAGTATTGGCGGCAAAACTGCAATAGACTTAAATTATGGAAAAAATCTTGTTGGCTCATTTTATCAGCCAAGTCTGGTTTTAACTGACATTAGTTTCTTAAACTCTTTGCCTAAAAGAGAAATTTGTTCAGGCCTGGCAGAAATGATTAAATATGCGCTGATAAAGGACGCAGGACTATTTAGTTATTTAGAAAGTAACTACAAAGATATACTCTCACTTAAGCCAACGGCTCTGGAAAAATCTATTTATCGCTGTGCTAAAATAAAAGCTGAAATTGTCTCTCAGGACGAACTGGAACGAAAAGGGATACGCACTATTTTAAACTTTGGTCACACCATAGGCCATGCAATTGAAACTGTAAGCAGTTACAGATATAATCATGGTGAATCAATTGCATTGGGGATGATTGCAGCTTCAAAAATAGCCAAGTCTCTAAATTTGATTAGTCTAAAAACTTTTGAAAGGATTCTAAATTTAATTAGACTATGCGGCCTGCCAACTAATGTGAGGAAAATGGAGTATAAGAAGATTAGGAAGGTTATCGGCTATGATAAAAAATTTATCGGTATGCGTAATCGCTTTGTGTTACCGATAAAAATAGGCAAGGTAATAATAAAAGAGGCCATTGAGGAAAAATATATTATAGCGGCAGTAAGTGAAATTACTAAAAGATAAGAGAGGTTATTTAATAGTAAGAGGGATTTCTTTACCCTGAAAAGATACAATTACTTCGTTAGGGCTTATAGCAACTACTAATGCCCCTTTAATTGTATCACCCACCTGAACAACTTGATTATCTATTAAAGCCAAATTCGTCCCTTCTGAAGAAACAATCCCGTCGAGAGAAAGAGAAACGCCGGAGCCTAAATTGAAAATATTCTTCTCTATAGGTACTACCACAGTTTCCTTTTTCTTACTGTTAGCATCTGGCTTTCCTTTACCTTTGGGACTTATCATTTCTTGTCTGGGCGATGCCTTAATTATAAATTTATCTTTTAGTTTATAGTTAAATATATAAAAGACTAAAGCAGTCCCCACCAGTCCAAAGAAAACCATTAATAGAAAAATAGCAGGGCTCATCTTTCTCACATCGTATATAACCCACTTACCAATGGACGGTTTTTCTGCATCTTTTTTATCCAGGATAACTACTTTTTTTTCAATTGGTTTTGCACCTGGAATTGGCTTAAGGGGCTGGGTCAAATCTTCTCCCAGTTTAAAGCCACCAACCTTAGGCTCTTCCGGCGCAGATGAATCCTTTGCCTGCTCTTGACTGGAAGACTCTTTTGTTGGCGAAGGATTATCTTTTCTTTGATTACCGGAAAGTTTAATCTGAGCCTTCTTTAGGGCATCGAATATTATGCTCATTGTAATTCCTCAATGCATTTATTAATAATCTCGCCTGAAATTGTATTTGTCTCTAAGACAAATCCCGCCAATAATGCCCGGTCGCAGAGTATATTTATAAGCCGGGGGGTACCCCCAGAATATCGAAAGATTTCCTCCACAGCTGCTTCGCTAAATTCAATTTTACTATTAGCCTGGGCAACATGCAAGCGATGTTTTATATATTCTGTAATCTCATCTCGTTCGAGAGGAAGTATATGATAACGAACAGCTATCCTTTGATTTAGTTGTCTTAGTGAGGACTGCTTCAATTTTTCTAACAGTTCAGGCTGACCCACCAGAACAATCTGTAAAAGTTTACATTTTTCAGTTTCTAAATTAGACAACAGGCGGACTTGTTCTAATTGTTTCAAAGATAAATTCTGTGCCTCGTCAATTAATAAGACAACATTGTTGCCCACGGCAGATTCTTGTAAAAGAAAATCATTTAAAGCGCTAATTAAAGAAAACTTATTTCTCGCTTTTAAGTTTAATCCAAAATCACCTACAATTGCTTGCAGTAATTGAAGTTGCGACAAATACGGATTTAAGATAAATGCGGTCTTAGTGCGCTTATCCAGATGATTCAATAAGGCCCGACAAAGAGTTGTTTTGCCAGTGCCAATCTCACCGGTAATTTCCAGAATACCTTTTCTATCTGAGATGCCATAAACAAGATGAGAAAATGCTTCTTTGTGTTTGCGGCTAAGATAAAAGAAACTAGGATCAGAGGTAACGTTAAAGGGTCTTTCTTTAAAACCATAAAAATTTTCGTACATATTAATTGATTATATCAATTGGCAAAATTTATGTAAAGACAAATGTGGTTGACACAGTTCAATAGCTCTAACGTTGACATTGGTTTAGTCTTATGTTAAACTTATAACAAATGGAACCTTCAGTTGCTGAAAGAAGAAAATACAAAAGATTTAATGTAAGCTTTCCCATCCACTTTAGGCTAAAAACAACAAATAAATACGGAAATACCTTAAGCTGCAACATCAGCGGAGGTGGCATCCGCATGATGTTAGAAAACTTTGTCCCACCTAAAACTGATTTTATGATAGAATTCACCATTGTTGATTTTTTACAGATAATTAGCGCAGTCGGCCGAGTAGTTTGGACTAAAAAGATACCTCATTCCGAAAGATACGAATTAGGCATAGAATTTAAAGAAATCCCCCCTAAGAACCAAATGAGCATAAACCAGTTTGTTATCAATCAGTTAAGTAAAATTTGACCTTGCCATAAAAAATGCTTCCTTTAAAAAATTAAATGTGTTAAAATAAATATTCGAATTTTTATATCTAACTTCAAGAAGGAGTGTATCATATGGCGGAAGCAGAAAAAACAACTCAAGGAAAAAGTAAGCGGAAAAATTGCGCGAATTGCAGCAAACAAATAAAAAGAATAGTCTGGCTGTATCGTAACGGAAAGTTCTTCTGTAGTAAAGGCTGTTTCAAAGTCTTTGATAAGAAACAGAAGGAAGAAGCAAAACAAAAAGCAGAACAAGAAAAACAAAAACAACAAGAAGCTGCTCCTAAAGAAGAAAAAGCTCCTGCCCCAACTAATCCGGTTTCAGAAAATCAGAATAAAACAGAGCCCAAGAGCTCCTAATTAAAGACGACTATGAATTATAAAGGTAGTGAGAGAAGAATCCATAAACGAATCAAAAAAAACATACCTTTAAAGATAAAATCACTTGATTTTGATTCGGTCTCTGAGACAAAAAACCTAAGTTCTTCTGGACTATATTGCAGGATAGATAAATATATTGCACCCTTAACAAAAGTAAACATGATATTGCTTATCCCCACCTCTAAGCAATCACTAACCGCGAAGGAACAATGTAAAAAAATTGAATGTGAAGGTACTGTGGTAAGAACCGAATTGATAAACGACCCGGCTGAGGGTGATTTTTATAACGTTGCCATATTTTTTAGCCAAATAAAAAAATCTGATAAGTCTTGTATAGAGAAATATGTAAAGAAGCATCTAAAAGAAAGTTTAAGTCCAGCTTTGGAATGAAGCAAGTTTTATCTGTTTTTCTCATTTTTTTTTCAATAACAATGTGTGCTTTTGCAGCCACCCTAAGCCTTCCCAATATCAAAGTCTCTAGCGACAAACCTCTAATTGAGCTTCTCGAAAAAAGACAATCAAATAGACAATTTAAAACGAATCCGCTATCCTTAGAACAGATTTCATTAATCCTCTGGGCGGCGGCGGGAAAAAAGATTGATTCCTCAACGAGTGCCAGCCGTACAACTGCCTCTGCAGGGGCACTATATCCAATTGAAGTATATCTCTATGCTAAAGCCAATGGCATTAAAAATCTTTCTGGGGGGCTATATAAATATCTGCCCCAAGAGCATGGCTTAGAATTATTTTTAGATAATTTAAATAAAAAATCCTTTGTAGAGTCTTGCTGGAAACAGGAATTTGTTGCAGAAAGCCCAGTAGTGATAATCGTTTGCGCTTATTTTGCAAAAACTACTGAAAAATATGGGGAAAGAGGAAATCACTACGTATATCTTGATGCCGGCCATGTTGGACAAAACATATATTTAATGGCCACGCAGTTAAATCTTTCCACGGTAGAAATAGGGGCGTTTGATGATTTGCAAGTGGCAAACTGCCTGAAGTTAGATAAGAAGTTAACTCCTATAATTATTATGCCAATAGGTTATAAAAAATAACGTGAAAAAAGTGGTTGCAGTAAAACTAATTATAGGCCTCATCGCTAAAGATGAGGCGCTTTTTTTAAAAGCACAAAAAAAAATAGAGAAGAATTTCGCTGAAATTGATTTTAAAAGTGAGTTTTTCAATTTTGATTACACAAATTATTACCGGGAAGAATTGGGCTCAAATTTAAAGCGCCAGTTTTTATCTTTTAAAAAACTTATTAATCCCGGCAAAATATATAAAATTAAAATTTACGCTCAGAAAATCGAAAAGCTCTTTTGTCAGGCAGGCAAAAGAAGAATAAACATTGACCCGGGTTATTTAGACCTGGCTAAATTAGTTTTAGTCACCACAAAAGACTTTAGCCACCGAATTTATCTAGGCCAAGGTATCTATGCTGAGGTTACTCTTATTTATAAAAATGGTGCCTTTCAACATTTAGATTGGACATATCCGGACTATCGCACTGATAGCTATAAAAAAATATTTGGCACTATTCGTAACATCTACCATAAACAGATAAATGAAACTAATTAAAATAGTAATCTGTATTTTCTTTTCTTTAGGCCTATTCGGCTGCGCTACCACTTACAATCCGGTTACGGGTAGAGGAGAACTTATCTTCATTAGCACTCCAACTGAGGTAAGCTTAGGAAAAAGCATTGCCAAACAGATTGCCTGGGAGAAAAGATTAATAAATGAAGGTAACGAGCTTGAAAGAATAAAAAAAATTGGCAAAAAACTTGCCCATTTTTCAGACCGGCAGGATTTAGAGTATCATTTCTTTCTTGTAAAAGACAAAGAGTTCAATGCCTTTGCAGTGCCAGGCGGCTTTATCTATGTAAATAGCGGCTTGGCTGATGCTGCAAACGATAATGAACTTGCCTGTGTTATTGCACATGAGATTGTCCATGTAGCAGCCAGGCATAGTGTCAAACATCTGCAGGCCTCTTTGGGATACCAAATCCTTATTTCTGCTGCTTTAGGAGGCGAGAACCAGGCAACTACGCGACAAATTTCAAATATGATATTTAATTTAAGCCAACTAGGTTACTCTCGTGGCGATGAAACATTGGCAGATTTAGTAGGAGTTAAATACGCATATCTGGCAGGATATGATCCGGATGGTATGGTTACTTTCTTTCAAAAATTAAAAGCTGAGGCAACTAAACGTGGCCAAGCCATTCCTGCTGAAATATTCAGTTCTCATCCAGATATAGATAAAAGAATACAAACCGTGGAAGCTGAAATAAAACGTTTAAGGTCAATAGGAAAATAGGAGGTCAAATGAAGCCCAAAGTTATGGAACAATAAATGTTCATAACTTTGTTGGCTGAATTTGACCCAGCACTAATTTTCATGATATATTGGGTTTATGTTTTGAAAGATAGAGACAACAAAGAA
>JBFMBJ010000003.1:21629-38730 GCA_040755235.1 Candidatus Omnitrophota bacterium | reverse complement strand
AACTAGAGTTAAGAAAGGGGTATCTTGCGCGGTGAATAAAATTTCAAATACTATTTTAGGAATTATTACAGAAGTAATGTTTACTTTTGTAATAATGATAGTTGCTTTTTTATTAGGATTTTTAGTTTTAATTTTATTATAGGAATAAAAAATGTTTTTAAAACCAAACTACCAAGACATAAAAACCATAGGTTATTATTTAGGGAAAATTATTTTTGGCTTAGGGCTCCTTGAAACTATTCCATTGATTTTTGGTATTTTTGTCGGAGAATTCAATCCCGCTTTAGATTTTGTGATTGCCAGCCTAGTTGCAATTATTATTAGTTTATTTTTGATGCATTTATGTAAGACAGACCAAGATTTAAATTGGGTACAAGGGATGGTGGTGGCTTCTTTTTCTTGGATAGTGGCAATGTTTTTAAGTGCAATCCCTTTATACTTAAGTGGTCATTATAAATCGTATCTCGATTGCGCGTTTGATATGATGAGTAGCTTTACTACCTCGGGCCTTACATTAGTACAAGATTTAGACCATTTAAGCATGACTACAAATTTGTGGCGGCATTTTGCTATGTTTATCGGAGGAATGGGAATTGTAGTTATGGCATTGACATTCTTAGTAAAAGGCTCTGCTGGAGCATTTAAGATATATGTAGCTGAGGCGCGCGAAGAGAAATTATTGCCGAATATTATTGAAACCTCGCGGTTTATAGTTTTTATTAACATGGTTTATTTAGTTTTGGGTTCGCTTGTTTTATGGGTTGTGGGTATGCATCAAGGCATGCCATCATTCTCGGCATTTTTTAACGGCTTACTAATTTTTATGGCAGCATTTTCTACTGGTGGATTTACTCCGCATTCACAGAGTGTCTTGTATTATCATAGTTTGTCTTACGAAGTTATTACCATTGTAATTTTAGTGATTGGCTCTTTGAATTTTAATCTACACTATGCTGTCTGGCGCCTGCGCAGAAAAGAAATAATAACCAACATTGAAACCCGCACATTTTTTATAACTCTGCTGTTTACGTTTTTTATAGTCGCAGCAGGACTTTCAAAGCTAGGGGTTTATTCTGGCGCAATGGGATTATTTAGAAAAGGTTTTTATATTTTAATATCAGGTCATACTACCACGGGTTTTGGTACGATATATACAAGACAGTTTATAAACGAATGGGGTAATGCTGCGTTGGCAGGATTAATTATTGCCATGGGCTTAGGCGCAAGTGCTTGTTCTACAGGTGGCGGCATTAAAATGCTACGCGTGGGGATTATTTTTCAGGCCTTAAAAGAAGATATGAAAAGAATGATTGTTCCAGAAAAGGCAATTATTTTTCAGAAGTTCCATCATGTAAAAAATATTTTATTGGAAGATAAACAGGTAAGAGCAGTTTTTTTAGTTACCATTTCCTATATAGCATTGTATGCATTAGGGGCTGTTGTAGGGGCGTTTTGTGGGTATCCTTTTTTAGAGGCATTATTCGAAAGTACTTCTGCAGCAGCTAATGTAGGTTTATCTTGCGGCATAACCGATACAGCAATGCCAGTAGCTCTAAAAATAACTTATATTATTCAAATGTGGGCTGGTCGATTAGAATTTATGTCAATTTTTGCAATCGCAGGATTTTTGGTAGCTTGGGTAAAGGGGAAGAGATGACAAAAGAAAGATTACAGATAACAGAGCACAGATTACAGATAGGGATTTTTTTTCTGTTCTCTGTTCTCTGTGTTCTGTGTTCTACTTGTTATAGTCAATCCATTTCCTCAGTCGATTTAATCAATAATGCCAAACAATACGACGGAAAAGTTGTTAGTTATCAAGGGGAAGTGATTGGCGATGTGATGGTGCGTGGTAATTTTGCTTGGGTAAATTTAAATGATGGTAACAATGCCATTGGTATTTGGTTAGAGAAAAATTATACAAAAGATATTTTATATACCGGAAGTTATAAGGAAAAAGGAGATCTGATTGAAATAACAGGTATTTTTCACCGGGCATGTCTTGAGCATGGCGGAGATTTAGATATTCATGCGCAGGGTATAAAAATTTTACAAAGAGGAAAGCCTTTAATTCATAGGCTTAATCCGGGCAAAAGAAATTTTGCAATTTTGTTAGGAGTGATTTTATGCCTAATTTTGATTTTCAGGCGCTGGAAAAAGAAATAAGCGAAAATATTCAAAATATTAATAGCCGAGAGGCCCTCGAAGAGCTAAAAATAAAATATCTTGGCCGCAAGGGATTAATTGCGCAAATTACTGCCTCTATTCCGGGGCTAGAGTCCCAAGAAAAGGCTTTTGTAGGTCAAAATGTCAATATCTTAAAGAATAAAATCACCCAAGAGCTTTTAGAGAAAGAGAAAATATTAAATAGTGAATCCGTAAAAGAACTTTATAATTTTGATAATAACCTACCTGCAATTTCACATGGCTTAGGGCATAAGCATCCTATCAGTTTAGTTATGGAAGGCATCTGCGATATATTTACTCGTCTTGGATTCTTAGTGGTAGAGGGGCCAGAGATTGAAAACGAACACAATAATTTTACGGCTTTGAATATTCCTTTGGATCATCCCTCGCGCGATGCCTTCGATACTTTTTATTTAGAAACTCCAAACTCCAAACTCCAAACTCCAAACTTACTTTTGCGTAGTCATACTTCTCCGTCGCAAATTAGAATTATGCAAGATAAAAAACCACCACTAGCTGTGGTGGTGCCAGGGGTTGTGTATCGCCCGGATGCTGTGGATGCAAGCCATAGTTTTATGTTTCATCAGATTGAAGGTTTGTTAGTAGATAGGCAAGTAAAGTTTTCTGATTTAAAAGGGGTTTTGGGATTTTTTGTCAAAGAATTTTTTGGTAAAGACGTAAAGATGCGTTTTCGTCCGCATTTTTTTCCTTTTACGGAGCCTTCAGCAGAAGTAGATATTTCTTGTATTATGTGTCAGGGTAAAGGGTGCTCAGCTTGTGGTAGAAAAGGCTGGCTTGAGATTTTGGGTGCGGGCATGGTACATTCTAATGTTTTTAAAGCAGTTGGTTACAACAGTAAAATTTATAATGGCTTTGCTTTTGGCATGGGTGTAGAGCGTATTGCTATGCTAAAATACAACATTGATGATATCCGTTTATTTTTTGAAAATGATTTAAGGTTTTTAAGACAATTCTAATTTTAGCGTAAAGCTCAAAGTGCAAAACGCAAAACTAAAACTCAAAATGCAAAACTTTTTAAAAACTTTAAACTTTACGCTTTAACTTTGCGCTTTTCGTTTTGCGATTTAAACTATTAAAATTATGAAGATTTCCTACAATTGGTTAAAAGAATACCTAGATTTAAAAATTTCCCCAGAAGCGCTGGCTCATAAATTAACTATGGCTGGTCTTGAAGTTAAAACCGTAGAAAACATCAATAGAGATTATGTAATGGAAGTTGAAATTACTAGCAATCGAGCAGATTGGTTAAGTCATTGGGGAGTGGCACGCGAAACAGCCGGTGTTCTAGGCAAAAAGATAAAGCTACCTAAAATAATAAAACCAAAATTAATTAAAACAAGAGAAACTTTAGAGATAGATATTTTAGATAAAGTTGCCTGTCCTCTTTACACCGCACGCTTATTAAAAAATATAAAAGTAAAAGACGCACCAGAAGATATTAAAAATAAATTAAAATCCGTCGGAATAAATTCAGTAAATAACGTTGTTGATATTGCGAATTTTTTATTAATGGAAACAGGCCAACCGCTGCATGCCTTTGATTTCGATAAGTTATCTGGCCAAAAATTAATTGTACGTCGCGCAAAACTCGGCGAAAAAATTACTGCTATCGACGGAAAAACATATAATTTGGACCAAGGTATTTTAGTTATTGCCGATAATAAAAAACCCGTGGCTATTGCCGGGGTAATGGGTTCCAAAGATACGGAAGTAGCAAAGAATACCAAAAATATCCTATTAGAAAGCGCTTATTTCAATCCGCTTTTAGTGCGTCGTGCTTGCCGAAAATTGGCACTTGTGTCTGATTCGAGTTACCGCTTTGAGCGCTCTGTAGATTTAGGAGCTATAGATTTAGTTTCACAGCGCGCAATAAATTTAATACGGGAGTTTTCTGGAGGAGACTTAGTAGCGGAGCGAATTTGCAAAAATTATAAAACCAAAAAACCCACAATAATTTCTTTAGATACTCAAAAAGTATGTGAGGTGTTAGGTAAAGTAATTTCTGCAAAAGTACAAAAAAGAATTTTAGAGACATTAGGTTTAGAAGTAAAGTTACAGAAAAATAATTTAAAAGCAGAGATCCCTTCTTATCGAGCAGATTTAAAAATTGAAGAAGATTTAATAGAAGAAATTGCGCGTATTTTTGGGTATGAAAAAATTAATGAGACGCTTCCTTTTGTTAAGCCACAACAAAAAATATTTGATACTTTCGAGCTAACGAAGCAAATAAAAAATATTTTGGTGAGCCAAAATTTAGACCAGATTATTAGTTATAGCCTTTTGGGTACTAGTGAATTAGAAAAAATAGGCCTTTTAGATAATGCTGTCCAAATAAAAAATTCCTTAAGTGGTGATTTTAAGATTTTGCGGCCGAGTTTTTTACCCGGGATCCTGAAAGCGATTAATTATAATTTAAATCGTAAAGAAAAAAATATTCGTTTTTTTGAAATTGGCAAGATTTTTAGCCAAGGCAAAGAAGAGTTATCTTTGGCAGTTAGTATCTTAGGTAATGACTATCAAGGCGTGCTACCCGAAGGGAAAGTTGTTTTTCCCGTAACGCTTTTACACCTAAAAGGGATAGTAGAATTGGTTTTAACCAAGCTTGGTATAAACGAATATTTATTTTTAGAAATAAACCACGGAAAAGAACTTATTCAAGGTTCGGAATTAACTTTAGAGATTAACAATCAAAAAATAGCTTCCTTGGGCAAAGTTTCACAAAGGGTATTGAATAGATTTGATATTAAGCAAAACGATATTTATTTTCTTCAGATGTCATTAGAGAAATTAATGCCTTTTATTAAGCTAGATAAAAAATACATAAAACTCAACTTGTATCCAGTGATTATGCGGGATATTAGCTTAGTGATAGAACAAACAATAAATATTACAGAGTTAAGCAGTTTTTTAAAAAAACTAGCACAAGGAATTTTAATAAATGTGGAAGTCGCAGATAGCTATTTAGGCAAGCATATCCCCCCAGGTTTTAAAGGAATCACTCTAAGTTTAACCTATCAGGCCAAAGATCACACCCTGTCTTTGGAAGAACTAAATCCTTTGCATCAAGCGCTCTGTCAAGAGCTAATAAAAACTTATAATTTAACTATCCGCTAGGTTTTTAGCGGCATTGATTTTTATTTACGCATATGATATACTTTTATATATAGGGAATAAAAAAATCCCTGCCGTGTCATGTTGGATGAAGATGTATTGTTAATCTAACAACAACTTTAAGGGAGCCAGACTTCTTAGCGATTGAGATCGTTTTAAGAGGGGCACCCACCAATAAACACAAGAGGTTTAACTCATCTTATCCAACGGCAACGGTGGGGATTTTTGTATCCGGGATATAACCTCTTATGGAGCAATTAGATACATTAAATCTTTTTGAAGATAGTATTTCCCAAAAGGAAATTAAGAATCTACCTTTGGCAGCGCGTATCCGGCCAGAAACTCTAGATGAGTTTGTGGGTCAAGATCATATCTTATCCAAAAATAGTTTATTGCGCCGCGCTATTGAAATAGACCGCTTAAACTCCTTAATTCTTTACGGTCCTCCGGGGACAGGTAAGACCACCTTAGCATTTTGTATCGCCAATAAAACTAAAAGTCACTTCGAACAGATTAATGCTACTTATTCTAACGTAGAAGAGCTACGTAAAATTATTATTGCCAGCAAACTGCGCAAAAATAATCTGGGTAAGAAAACCATTCTTTTTATTGATGAAATTCATCGTTTTAATAAAGCCCAGCAAGATGTTTTATTACCAGATGTGGAGAAAGAGAATTTAGTTTTAATTGGCGCAACTGTGCACAACCCATTTTTTTATTTAACCTCGGCACTCTTATCCAGATCTTTGGTTTTTGAACTAGGTTCTTTAAAAGAAAAAGATATTGTGCAAATTTTAGAACGCGCTTTAAAAGATCAAAAAAAAGGTTTGGGTAAATTAAAAATAAAACTTGATAAAGAGGCATTAGAATTCTTAGCTAAAATTTGTGAGGGCGATGCTCGTCGGGCATTAAATGCCTTGGAGATCGGAAGTTTAACTACGCCCAAGAGTAAAGATGGTTTTATTTATTTTGATTTAGCAGTAGCACAGGAATCAATTCAGAAAAAAGCTGTAGTTTACGACCACGATGAAGATAATCACTACGATAATACCAGCGCATTTATTAAATCTATGCGCGGCTCTGATCCTGATGCAACTATTTATTATTTAGCGAAAATGCTTTATGCCGGAGAAGATCCTCGTTTTGTTGCGCGCAGGATTTGTATTTGTGCAGCTGAAGATGTGGGCAATGCTGATCCGCAGGCCTTGGTTTTAGCGGCAAGTGCTTTACAAGTAGCAGAATTTGTGGGTATGCCTGAGGCGCGTATTCCTTTGGCGCAGGCAGCTCTTTATGTGGCTTGTTCGCCCAAATCCAATGCTAGTTATTTAGCTATTGAACGAGCTTCAAAAGACGTTGAAAATAAAAGAGTTAAGGAAATACCCAAATACTTAAAAGATGCTTCTTATGCAAGTGCAAAGAAATTAGGCCGTGGCCAGGGTTATAAGTACGCACATGATTATAAAGATGGCTATGTCAAGCAAGTTTATGTTCCGCAGGTAGATAATTATTACCAGCCCAAAGATATCGGCTATGAAACCAAGATTAAAAAAAGACTGGAAGAATTAAAGAAAATATAATATAATTTTAAGATACTTATGATTATTACTAAACAGAAAGATTTTACTGATCTTTTAAAAATACTTGTACCCTATCAAAAAATATTTTTAATCGGATGCGGTGATTGCGCAGCTACTTGTAAAACTGGCGGCAAAGATGAAGTTTTAAAGATAAAAGAATTGCTGGAGAAGGAAAATAAAACTATCACGGGTTTTAGTGTGCCAGATGTGGTTTGTACAGCAGCAGGAGTAAAAACTTGTTTTGCGCAAAACCGTAAGGCCGTAGAAGAAGCAGATGCGATTTTAGTTTTTGCCTGCGGGCTAGGAATCCAATGTGTTAAGGAAAACGATCGTGCTAATAAACTAGTTTTTCCAGGGAATGATACCTTGTGCGCTGCTATTTTAGATGCCCAAGGAAATTTTCAGGAACTTTGTTCAGCTTGTGGAGAATGTGTTTTAGAATTTACCGGCGGGATTTGTCCAGTGACGCGTTGCTCTAAAGGGCTTTTAAATGGGCCTTGTGGAGGCGTAAGTAAAGGTAAGTGTGAAGTAGATGCAGAGCGTGATTGCGCTTGGGTTTTAATCTATCAAGAATTAGAAAAAAAGAAGCTACTAGAAGCGTTTAAGAAAATACATCCGGCAAAAGATTATTCAAAAACTATAAAACCGCGAAAGATAACTTTAAATTAAGGATATAAGTTATGAATGGACCATATTCAGAGAAGGTAATGGATCACTTTATGCACCCGCGCAATGTAGGTGAGATTCCCGAGGCTGATGGTGTAGGTTCCGTTGGGAATCCTATTTGCGTTACGCCAGATACGGCGATTTTTACCAATCCAGATATAAAAGAAATCAAAGATATTGTAGAGGGCACACGAGTATTAAGTCACGATGGTAATTATCATAAAGTAGAAAAAATATACAATAGATTGTATGCGGGTAAAATGTATTCTATCAGCGTTAATAATTTAGGATCTTCTTTGGTAACTCCAGAGCATCAAATTTTGGGTTTAAAATTAGGTAAACGAGATAAGTTTAAAAAATATAAGAGATTTCTGCCGGATTGGTATGGAGCACAAGAACTAGAAAAGGGAGACGTAGTTCTTTATCCTATTTCCAAAGAGACTAACGATATTAAAGAGATAAAGTTACACATTGAAAGATTAAATTGGGATTTTAGAAGCAAAGTTTTACCCAGCAAAATAAAGGTTAATAGTAATTTTTGTCGACTTATTGGTTATTATTTGGCCGAAGGATATTTAAGAACAGAAGAATCAAAAGGCACAGTGGGTTTCGTTTTTAATTCCAAAGAAAAAAAATACATCGATGATGTAATAAGTTTGATGAAAGAATTTTTCGGCCTGCAACCAGCAAAATTAGTATATGCACATCAAGGAACGACTGTAGATATTCCATTTTATTCGGCTAAGTTAGCAAGATTTTTTGAAAGAGAATTTGGTAAGGGAGCGGTTAATAAAAAATTACCGGATTGGGCGATGAAGCTATGTTTAGAAAAACAAAGTGGCCTCCTTTGCGGGATGTTTCGCGGAGACGGTTATTTAGATTTAAAACGTAACCGTGTTAAATATGTAACTATTTCTAAAAAACTTGCATATCAGTTAAGAATTTTACTTTTAAGACAAAAAGTAATTAGCAATTTTTCTATAGCAAAAGCATATGGAATACACAAACAAAGCTACTTGTTTTATATCCAAGAAGATAATTCTTTAAGAAAAATCATTAAAATCATGGGCCTAAATAGAAAAATTAAATCTAGCCATTTAAGCAGACACAAATCTTGGTGCGATGCGAATTTCTATTACACAACAGTTAGAGAAATTAAGCCTTTTGAATACAAAGGGATGGTTCATAATCTAGAAGTAGAAGAAGTACATTCATATGTGTCAAACTCATTAACATTACATAATTGTGGAGACGTAATGCGCTTGTTTATTAAGATAAAAGATGGTAAAATAATAGACGCAAAGTTTAAAACCTTTGGTTGTGGGGCCGCTATCGCCACAAGTTCCATGGTAACAGAAATGGTCAAGGGTAAGTCTGTTAAAGATGCCCTTGAAATTTCCAATAAAGCAGTGGCAGAGGCACTCGGAGGTTTACCACAAGTTAAAATGCATTGTTCTGTTTTGGCAGAAGAGGCTTTAAAAGCAGCGATCGAAGATTATGAAAAGAAAACCGGCCAAATCAATTAAACAAAAACTAAGAATTAAGATGCAACAACTAATATCGAAACAAAACGAGGAGGAGCGTAAAAAAAAATCTCAAATAATAAAGAGGTTGCTTTTTAAGTTGAAAGAGTTTAAGAAAGCAAAGTTGATTCTTTTTTATTTGTCGTTTAAAGGTGAAGTTGATACTTTGCCGATGATAAAAGAGGCTTTAAAAAAAGGAAAGAAAATAGCCGTGCCTATTTGCGATAAAAAAACTAAAAAAATAATTCCTTGCCAGATACAAAGTCTGCGAGGAGTATTAAAAGAAGGATGTTACGGAATTTTGGAGCCAAAAAAATTTAAACCCATCGATCCAGAATGGATCGATTTAGTGATTGTCCCGGGGTTAGCTTTTGATAAAGATTGCAACCGCTTGGGTAGGGGTTTGGGTTATTACGATCGTTTTTTAGCAGAAATTCCGATAACTGCTTCGCGAGTAGGAATAGCTTTTGATTTTCAAGTTTTAGAAAATCTTCCTTATTTAGAGCCGCACGACATGCCCATTAATAGAATCCTCTTTGCTTAAAAAAAGAAGTTATTTTAAGCAGTTTAAAAAACACAAATAATTAGTATTTCTATGGAAGGAGGATTACCTATGCTTGTTAATGCAATAGTTTTATTGGTTAGCGCAAGCATATTTACCTACATTGGTTATATTTTGCGCCGTTATGTAGCAGAAAAAAAGGTCCAAGATGCCGATTTAAAGGCAAAACACATTTTGGATTTAGCACAAAAAGAAGCAGATAACCGTAAAAAAGAAATAGAATTAGAAGCTAAAGATCTGCTTCTAAAAATGCGTAGCGATTTTGAACGCGAAACAAAAGATCGTCGCGAGGAATTAGTTAACTTAGAAAAAAGATTAGTTCAGAGGGAAGAGAATCTAGATAGAAGAGTAGAGCTTCTAGAGAAAAAAGAAAAAGACCTAGAGACAAAATACGAATCTAATCGCCGCTATGAAGACTCATTAAAAGCTAAAGACAAACAGCTCGAGACAATGATTGCTGAAGAAAAGGTGCGTTTACAAAAAATTTCTTCACTTACTCCGCAGGAAGCAAAGCAGGTTTATTTAAACCGCCTAGGAGAAGAGTTAACCGAAGAAAAAGCAGGGATGATTCGCAAGATGGAAGACGAGATTAAAGAAACCGTTGATAAAAAAGCAAAAGAATTTTTAAGTTTAGCTATTCAGCGCTGTGCAGTGGAACATACGGTTGAGTCAACGGTATCGGTTGTGAATTTACCCGGGGAAGAAATGAAGGGGCGAATTATTGGCCGTGAAGGAAGAAATATCCGTGCCTTAGAAATGGCCACAGGAATTGATGTAATTATTGATGACACCCCTGAGGCAGTTACGCTTTCGGGATTTGATCCAATAAGACGTGAAGTAGCCAGACTCTCTTTAGAAAAACTTATCTCTGACGGCAGAATTCATCCTGGAAGAATTGAGGAAGTAGTTGAGAAGGTAAAAAGAGAACTTGATCAAAAAATTCAGGAAGAAGGTGAACGCGCAGCCTTTGATGCTGGTGTACATGGCTTGCACCCCGAATTAATTAAATTACTGGGGCGTTTGAAATACCGCACTAGTTATGGCCAAAACGTTTTACAACATTCCAAAGAGGTAGCTTATCTTTTGGGTGGGATTACTGCTGAACTGCGTTTGGATTCACGTTTAGCTCGACGTATTGGTTTATTGCATGATATCGGAAAAGCCGTTGATCACCAAATAGAGGGAACACATGCGCAATTAGGTGCGGATATCGCTAAAAAATATGGCGAGTCCCAAGAAGTATTACATGCTATTGCTGCGCATCACGAAGAAGAAGAAGCCAAAACTCTTTATGCGGTTTTAGCTGCGGTTTCGGATGCGATCAGTGCAGCGCGTCCAGGTGCCCGGAGAGAAACATTAGAAACCTATATTAAGCGCTTAGAAAAACTTGAAGCAATTGCAAATTCTTTAAAAGGCGTAGAAAAATCTTTTGCGATTCAAGCCGGACGTGAAATCCGGGTGATTGTTCAGCCAGATAAGATTTCAGATGCTCAGGCTTTGGTTTTGGCTCAGGATATCCGTAAAAAAATTGAAGAAGGCTTAGAGTATCCGGGACAAATAAAAATAACCGTGATTCGCGAAACCCGCGCTGTAGAATACGCAAAATAAAAAAGGCGAGATGAAAATACTATTCATCGGAGATATTGTTGGTCAACCCGGAAGGGATGTTTTGGAAAAAGTTTTACCGGGACTCAAAGAAGAAAAGAATATCGATTTTGTAGTAGCTAATGCCGAAAATGTTGCTGGTGGAAGCGGTATTACAGCGCGTACCGCAAAGGATCTTTTTAAGCTAGGCTGTGATGTTTTAACTAGTGGCGATCACGTCTGGCGCAGGCAAGAAATTTTAGAGATAATTGACCAGATGTCGATTACGCGGCCGCTTAATTTACCAGCACTTTCTCCGGGCAGAGGATTTATAATTTGCGAAAAAGATAATTTAAAATTGGCTGTTATTAATTTACAAGGCAGGGTTTTTATGCCACCCATAGATTGTCCTTTCCGGGCTGTCTCAAGTATTTTGGAAAAAATTAAAAAAGAAACTCCAAATATTATTGTAGATATGCATGCCGAGGCAACAAGTGAAAAAGTGGCCATGGGCTGGTTTTTGGATGGCGTTGTTTCAGCGGTGGTGGGAACGCATACGCATATTCAAACCGCGGATGAAAAAATTTTACCCAAGAGCACAGCCTATATTACTGATGTGGGTATGACTGGGCCTTGTGATTCTGTGATTGGCCGAAAAAAAGAAGAGATTATTGAGCGTTTCTTAACTGGCTTGCCTCGGCACTCAGAATTAGGAAATGCGGATTTACAACTACAGGGCGTATTAATCGAGATAGATCAGAATACAGGCAAGAGTGTTAGCATTGAAAAGGTACGGGAAAAGATAGTATAAATTTAATCCGCCACAAAAATTGGCGGATTAAATTCGCACAATAATTTACGTTCACATTATTCCGTAAATTATGTGTTCATTGAAGGAGGTCAAAATGTGGGATGGAATAAATCGCAGAAGATTCCCTCGGGCAAACTATCCTTGTAAGGTCAAACTTTATAAAAAACACCCAGCCGAAGAGATTCTTACTCAAACAGATAATGTCGGCGTGGGAGGGGTGGGTGTTACTTTAGGTAAGGAGTTGCCGCGATTTTTAGAGGTGCAGCTAGAATTAGATTTTGAAGATGGAGTTGGCTCAATAAAATCCATGGGAAGAATTGTCTGGTCTGTAAAACATACCATCAAGTTAGACAAAAAACCTAAATTTGATACTGGCATAGAATTTACGAATCTTAAAGCAGAAGATAAAAAAAGAATTGAAAAAATAGTAGAAATGGTTTTGATAAAAAACCCACCCCAAGAACAAGAGGCTTAATTAAAACTTTTATGTTCTTAGAAAAAATTAATGAGCCAAGAGATTTAAAAAAGCTTTCTATTGCAGAATTAAATATTTTATGCAAAGAAGTGCGTGATTTTATGGTAGAAGCAGTATCTTGCACCGGAGGGCATTTGGCTTCTAGTTTGGGAGCAGTAGAATTAACCGTAGCATTACATCACTGCCTAAATACTCCAAAAGATGTAATTGTTTGGGATGTAGGGCATCAGTCTTATGCGCATAAAATACTAACCCAGAGAAAAGATAAATTTAAAACCTTACGTCAGTTTAGTGGATTAAGCGGGTTCCCTTGCAAGGATGAATCATGTTACGATAGTTTTAGCACAGGGCACAGCTCAACAGCGGTTTCTTTGGCCTTGGGTCTAAGTGTGGCTAATAATAGTAAAATAGTTGCAGTTATTGGTGATGGTTCTTTAAGCGGAGGATTGTGTTTTGAGGGTTTAAACCAAGCCGGCCACTTAAAAAAAGATTTATTGGTTGTTTTAAATAGTAATGAATTATCCATTAGTCCTTCAGTAGGGGCTTTAAGTACTTATTTAAATAAAATTATTTCAACACCAATTTATAATCGTCTACGTCAAGCAACTGAAGATTTTATGTCAAGCCGCCTTCCGCATTTGGGGAAAAGATTTTTAAGATTAGCGAATAAATTTGAGGAAGGTTTGAAGGGCCTATTTATTCCAGGCATATTCTTTGAAGAATTAGGATTTAAATATTATGGGCCTTTAGATGGGCACAATTTAGAAATATTATTACCTACCTTAAAAAACATCTTGACTTTTAAAGGCCCGATTTTATTGCATGTGGTGACTAAAAAAGGTAAAGGTTACAAGCCTGCAGAAGAAGATCCCATAAAATTTCATAGTATCGGTGCTTTTGATAAAGAAACTGGCAAGGCAAAAATTACAAGTAACATACCTACTTATACAGAAATTTTTGGTAAAAAAATATTAGAATTAGCCAGAAAAGATGAAAAGATTATAGCAATTAGTGCGGCAATGTGTGCAGGAACAGGTTTAGATAAATTTGCTAAAGAAATCCCGGATAGATTTTTTGATGTAGGAATTGCTGAGGAACACGCAATTTGTTTTGCTGCGGGATTAAGCAGGCGCGGCCTAAAACCGCTGGTAGCGATTTATTCGACCTTTTTACAACGTGCCTACGATCAGATTATAGAAGAATTAGCCATACAAAATTTGCCTTGTGTCTTGGCAATAGATCGTGCGGGTATTAGCGGAGAAGATGGAATTACCCATCAAGGATTGTTCGATATTGCCTATTTGCGCCATATCCCTGGGATTACCTTAATGGCGGCTTCTTCTGGACAAGAGCTAGAAAAGATGTTAGAATTTTCTTTTAGCTGCCAGGGGCCAGTAGCCATTCGTTGGCCAAAAGATAAGATCTTTGATTACACAAGCACAAACCCAGAGATCAAGCTAGGTAAAGCAGAGATTATCTCTGAAGGTAGAGATATAGCTATTATTAGTTTAGGTAGTATGCTTAAAAATGTAATTTCTAGCAAAGGAATCTTAGAAAAAGAAGGGATAGGTGTAACTATTGTAAATGCACGCTTTATTAAGCCCTTAGATCAGGATTTGTTAAAAGAGCTAGCTAATAAATTTAAATATATTTTTAGCGTAGAAGACGGGATTTTAGAAGGCGGTTTTGGTTCTAGCATCCAAGAGGTTTTAAACAAACCGATTATAAGATTAGGCTTAGAATCAAAGTTTATTACTCATGGTAAGCGCGATTTATTATTAGAAAAAAATAATTTAGACGCGCAAGGAATAGCAAGTAGGATTAAACAATGCCTAAACCAAAAATAGATAAAAATCGTTGCAAGGGTTGTGGATTGTGTATAGTTTTTTGTCCCAAAGATGTTATTGAGTGGGATAAAAAATTAAATAAAAAAGGGATCTTGTCAGCAGTTTACAAAGGCAAGGGTTGTGTGGGTTGTGGTTTTTGTGCAATTATGTGTCCAGATGCCTGTATCGAAATATATAAGTAAAGATGAACCCCGTTAGAAATTAATCTGACTGGGGAAAATGCAGTTCTGTTAGAAGAAAAAAGTTAAAAGAAAGGGGATTTCTAACGGAGTGAAAAAACAAAAATTAGAAAAAAAACTAAACACCAAAAAAGAATTATTTCAAGAAAGAATTTTAATCAGTGGGAATGAGGCCATTGCAAGTTCTGCTATTGCCAGCGGATGCCGTTTTTATGCAGGATATCCCATTACTCCGCAAAATGAATTAACTAGTTTTATGGCTAAACACATGCCTGAGGCAGGCGGTGTTTTTATTCAGGCAGAATCTGAAGTTGCGGCGATTAATATGGTTTTTGGGGCATCTTGTGCAGGCGCGCGCGCCATGACCAGTTCTTCTAGCCCAGGCATAAGTTTAAAACAAGAAGGAATTTCATATTTGGTAGGGGCAGAGCTTCCCTGTGTCATTGTAAATATCATGCGCGGCGGTCCGGGATTAGGCAATATCGCACCCAGCCAATCAGATTATTTCCAAGCAACCCGCGGCGGAGGGCATGGAGATTATCATTGTATAGTTTTAGCGCCAAGTAATGTGCAGGAAGCAGTAAATTTAATAAAAAGAGGTTTTGATTTAGCCGATAAATATAGGAATCCAGTTTTAATTTTAGGAGATGGGATGCTTGGGCAAATGATGGAGCCAATTGAAGCGCAAAGCGCAAAGCGAAAAACGCAAAGTTATAAAAAACCCTGGGCATTAACTGGGTGCAAAAATAGAAAACCCAATCAAATAAAATCTTTTTATATGGCCGAAGGCGCTTTAGAAGAATTTAACAAAAAATTACAGAAGAAATTTAAGAAGATAGAAGAGAACGAAGTGCGTTTTGAGGGTTTATTTTTAGATGATGCAGAAATTGTTATTGTCAGTTATGGAACAATGAGCCGGATTGCAAAGCAGGCAATTCTAAAATTAAGAGACGCGGGTTTTAAAATTGGTTTAATCCGTCCGATTAGTCTCTGGCCATTTCCTAGTCAAGTGATTGAAAATTTATCTGAAAAAGTTAAAAAGATTTTGGTAGTAGAGATGTCTTACGGTCAGATGATTGAGGATGTAAAACTGGCAGTTGGTGGAGAAATTCCGGTTGATTTTTACGGTCGTGCAGGCGGAGGAATTCCTTCAGAAGAAGAGATAATAGAAAAAGTTAAAAGTTTAAAGGTCTAAAAGTTTAAAAGTTGATGAAGAAGATATTTAGTTATCCCAAATCTTTAAAAGACGTTTCCACGCATTACTGTGCAGGGTGCGGACACAGTTTAATGCATCGCTTGGTTTGTGAAGTAATCGATGAATTAAAAATTAAACATAATGTAATCGGCGTTTGCCCGGTGGGCTGTGCGGTAGTGGCTTACGATTATTGGGATTTTGATTGTACGGAAGCTGCCCACGGAAGAGGCCTTGCAGTAGCCACTGCCATAAAAAGAGTTCGGCCAGGAAATATTGTTTTTACCTATCAAGGCGACGGCGATTTAGCGGCAATTGGCACAGCCGAAACCATTCATGCTGCTAATCGAGGAGAAAATATTACCTGTATTTTTATTAACAACGCCATTTATGGCATGACCGGCGGACAAATGGCGCCTACAAGTTTGGCGGGGCAAAAAACACTAACTACTCCACTTGGCCGAGACGTGAATAAAGAAGGATATCCTTTAAAAATTAGCGAACTTTTAGCACAATTACCAGCTGTAAAATACGTAGAGAGGACCTCTTTACATTCACCACAAGAAGTAATGAAAACTAAAAAAGCAATTAAGCAGGCATTTTTAAATCAAATGAATAATGTGGGTTTTTCAATAGTAGAGGTTCTATCGCCTTGTCCGACTTATTGGGCAATGAAGCCCAAAGAAGCCCTAGATTGGATTCGCGATACAATGATTAAACAATTTCCTTTAGGAAAGATAAAATGATATTAAACTCTAAGCTCGAATTTCTAAATCCTAAACAATTTCAAAACCCAAATGTTGGAAATCCAAAACAAAATAAGTTTAGAACATTTGAGTTTGGAATTTTGGATTTGTTTAGAGTTTAGAATTTAGGATTTAGAATTTATTAAAAACTATGGAAGAAAAAATTTTAATAGCAGGTTCTGGTGGTCAAGGCATTATGTTTTTGGGAAAAATCTTGGCACATACAGCCTTGCGGCTAAATTTATTTGTAACCTGGCTTCCCGCATATGGCGCAGAGGTACGTGGTGGAACTGCTTATTGTATGGTAGTAATCTCAGATAAAGAAATAGGTTCTCCTTATATAAGCAGTCCGGACACAGCAATCTTTTTGAATGAACCATCGGTTGAGAAATTCTTAAAAAAGGTAAGACCCAGAGGAACAGTTTTTATTAACAAATCATTGGTGAATAGAAAACCTCGTCGAAAAGATGTAAAAATATTTTATTGTAACTTTACAGAACAGGCAGCAAAATTATTCGATACCCGAGTGACTAATATCGTTGCTTTGGCAAAATATCTAAAATACAAAAATATATTTTCTTTAAAAAGCATTTTAGAAACCATAAAGGAACTAGTTGGTG
>JBFMBJ010000003.1:0-21619 GCA_040755235.1 Candidatus Omnitrophota bacterium | reverse complement strand
TTGCAATCAATGAAAGGGTTTTAAAAGAAGCCTATAAAGCTCGCTAAATATGACTACAGTTCGGTTTGCTCCTAGCCCCACAGGCTATTTACACATCGGCGGTTCCAGAACCGCCCTTTTTAATTGGGTTTTTGCGAGACACCATAAAGGAAAATTTATTTTAAGAATCGAAGACACCGATACCTTGCGCTCGGAAAAAAAATATCTAGACGAAATTTTAGAAAGTTTAAAATGGTTGGGCCTTGATTGGGATGAGATTTTTTTCCAAAGCAAGCGTTATGATATTTATAAAAAATACGCTCAACAGCTATTGGACGGGAAAAAGGCTTATCTAGAAGGAACAGCAATTATTTTTAAAGTCAATCCAGAAATAGTTAAAATCGATGATGCCATACACGGAGAAATTACTTTTGACACCTCAACTATTAAGGATCAAGTGTTAATAAAATCTGACGGCACGCCTACTTATAATTTTGCCTGTGTAATTGACGATGCCTTAATGAAGATGACGCATATTATCCGCGGAGATGACCATATTTCAAACACTCCGAAACAAATCATTCTTTATGAAGCGCTCGGGTTTAAATCACCTATTTTTGCACATTTACCTTTAATTTTGGCTGCTGGTGGAGGTAGAATGTCTAAAAGAAAGGGTGCCACCAGTATTAGGGAATATAAAGAATTGGGTTATTTGCCAGAAGCAATTGTAAACTATCTTTTACTTTTAGGTTGGTCCCCCGGAGAAAACCAAGAATTAATTACACTAGAGGAGGCAGCAAAGAAATTTACGCTTGAAAAAGCCAACAAGACTGCTGCAACTTTTGATTCAGAAAAACTCGATTGGATAAACAACCAATATTTAAAAAAAGCCGATCCCCAAAGGCTACTAGATTTGTTAGTACCTAGTTTGTTGGAAAAAAAATATATAAATGAAAATTTTGATAGGAATTATTTGATTTCTCTAGTAAAATTATTTCAAGGGCGTATGAATACCCTGAATGATTTTGTAGCATGGTCAGATTTCTTTTTTCTGGATGATTTAAATTTTGAAGAGAGCGCTTTAAAGATATTGGAGGCAAAAAATTATTCTTGTGAATTTAGTCTTTTAATTGAAAAGATGAATATTTTAGATAATTTTGATCACGCTAGTATTGAGCAAGCGTTTCGTGCTTTGGTTGAAGGATTAAAAATTAAAGCAAAAGATTTAGTGCATCCGGTAAGAGCCGCTTTGACAGGAAAAACTATTGGCCCTGGGCTTTTTGAAACAATGTCTATTCTAGGGAAAGATAGAATTGAAACACGATTAAAAAAGTTTATTGGGAAGGAGGGAGCGTGAAAAAAATAACTCTACTTATTTTAGGTCTCTTATTTTTAGCGGGGTGTGAAACCACGAAAACTGTCGTCGGAGGAGTTGCTGGAGGGACAATGGCAGTTGGGCAAAGTCTTGCAACAGATACCAAAAATGCCTACAGTGCTTTAAAGAAAGCTGACGATTGGTTTCAAGAAAACTATTGGTAAAAAATTGCCCTGTTTAACGATGGGCAAACAATTTTGAATAAATAAGTGATTTTGCCCTGTCGTCTAATCGGTAGGACACAAGATTCTGGATCTTGGTATCTTGGTTCGAGTCCAAGCGGGGCAGTTATTTAGTCTAAAAATTTAAAGATTTAAAAGTTAAAAAACTTAAATTCTCTCAAGCATTGCCGGGATGGCGGAATTGGCAGACGCGTACGTTTGAGGGGCGTATGCCGTAAGGCGTAAGGGTTCAACTCCCTTTCCCGGCACCAACCTATAAGATAAATTCTAAACTCTAATCTCTAAATTCTAAATGATTCGACTTGTGCTTTGGCTTTGCTTAGCATCCTTCGAGGCATCCTGAGCGTAGTCGAAGGATTCACCATCTTAAGTAAAGTCGAAGGACAAACCCAAAATTATAAATTCAAATATTTTTTGAAGAGTTTACTTTGTTATTTTAAACTTTGAAGATTTGGATTTTGAAATTGTTTAGGATTTAGTGTTTTGAATTTAGGATTTGATTAATTGATTCTTTGGTCTTTGATGTAGTTACTACGCTCTAATTTTTTAGCCTGCGATTTTAGTTCCGCGCCAATCTCACCAATTTCTGCAACATGATTTATTTTGCGATGTTCGTTGGTAACAACGCCAATCGAAATAGAAAGAAGCGGAATTTTTCTTTTCTTTCCCTGACGATCAAAAGCAATGGTATATCCTTTTTTTCTATCTTCGGGATTATAGAAGCTAGAAACAATTTTTTCAAACCCATCAATAATTTTTTTACAAAGAATATCTACTGCACTAGGCAGGGTAATAATTACAAAATCGTCTCCTCCGATGTGGCCAATAAAATCTCCTGGGCGATTAATTTCTTGTAGAGAGCGAATTAAAATTCTTGCGGTTTCTTTGATTACATCATCACCGTGTTCAAAACCATGCTTGTCATTATAAGATTTAAATTTGTCTAAGTCTAAATAACAAACTGCAAAAGGTTGGTTTTTATCTAGCATTGCTTGTAATTCATTTAAAATAGAGATATTTCCCGGCAAGTGTGTTAAGGGATTGGCGTCTAAATCCTGTTGGCTCCTTCGTAAGCTCATACGGATACGCGCTAGGAGTTCTTGTGGCTCAAAGGGTTTGACGATATAATCATCGGCTCCAGCATCTAGACCCTTTACCTTATCGGTGAGCTCTCCTTTTCCGGTAAGCATGATTATAGGTAAGTGTCTTAAGAGGATATCTTTTTTTAACTCAATGCAGACCTGTCGTCCGTCGAGATGAGGCATTTTATAATCTACAATGATTAAATCTGGCGATTTGGTTTTTGCTAAATCTAGGCCGACTTCGCCGTCGCAGGCTTCAATAACTTCGTAGTTTTCTTGAGTCAGAACGATTTTTAAAATATCGCGAATGTCTGGTTCATCGTCAATAATCAAGATTTTTAATTTACGCACCCTGTTAAACCTCCCGCAATATTACATTTATTAATTTTTTAATTTTATTTTTATGCAACCGCCGTTAAAACAAAAGGTCTAAACGGGGCGCAAAAGGTTTCCTTATTTTTTTAGAAAGGGAAGACTAAAGCTAAAGGTAGAGCCCGAACCAACTTTACTTTTAACCCAGATTTTTCCTTTATGTGCCTCGATAATAGATTTTACCAAGGCAAGCCCAAGGCCTGTACCTTTAACAGTTTCATTTATAGAATTATCTACCCGATAAAATTCATCAAAAATTAATTTTGCATCGTGTTCAGAAATGCCAATGCCAGTATCCGCAATATTTACTTCTATGTTATTTGAAATTTCTTTTGCCTCCAGGGTAATCTTACCTTGCTTGGGAGTAAATTTTAAGGCATTTCCGATTAAATTAATAAATACGCGCGAAATTTGAGATCTATCTACATAGACGGCAGATAAATTTTTACCAATTAAATTTCTTAAATCAATGCCTCTTTCTTTTGCTTGATGTGATAAGAGTTCGCAACTAGAATCAGCGATATCTTTTAAATTAATAGTTTCTAAATTCATTTGTACACGTCCAGACTCAATGCGTGATAAATCGAGTAAATCATTAACCAAAGCCGTTAATTCATCGCTGTGACGATTGATTCTTTCTAGGCGTTCCTTAATCGCCTCTGGAATGGTACCTAATTTTTCGGTTAATAAAATTGAGGCATAGCCTTTAATCGAAGTAAGGGGGGTACGTAATTCATGTGAAACCGCGGAGATAAAACTAGTTTTTCTTTTACTTACTTCTTTAATTTGTTCCAAGGCTAAAGAAAGTTCCTGAGTGCGTTCTTCGACTTTTTTCTCCAGTTCCTGTTGATTGCGCCAAGTCTGTTCAAAAAGATGCGCATTCTCTAAGGCTTGGGAGATTTGGCTTGCTAAGATAGTAATTAATTCTTGATCCCCTTCATTTACAGTCATATTTGAACTTGTGTTGGCTACCATAATAAAGCCACAAACACCCTTTTCTTTAGAGGTAATTCCTACAATCAAAAAGGAATTTATATTAAATAAATTTAAAATAGGACCAATCAGAGAATCATTTTTATCTAAGGAAGAAATTATATTTTTTGTTTTTATAGTTTGATAAAAATCAATTGTAATTTGGTCTAAGATATTTTCAATTTCTTTAGGGCGGTAGCCAATATTTAACTTCAAAGACGGTTTTTTGTTTAGATCATCTAGGAATAAAATTGCTCTTTCAAAACCAAGTTCCAAAATATGGATATCTTTAATGCGACTAAAAATTTCATTTTCATCGAGGGTAGTAGCAATTTCTTGGGAAATTTTTTGCAAAGTATAAAGACTATTTATTTTTTTATCTAACTGTTCTTGAGTCTTATTTAACTCAAGATCGGTTTTTAAAATAAGTTTTGCCTGTTCATCTGTTTCTTCGAGAGTTTTTTGCAATTTCATAAGGGATTCTTTTGTTTTTCTCAATTCTTCTAGTTTAAAAAATAAAACTATACCCAAAATAAGAATTATAATAAGTGGGAGGAGGTCTAAGAAATTAAAAGTAGAACTTAAAAACATTTATTCTCCTTTAATGAGCACATAACTTATGGAAACAATAGTCGACATAAGTTATAAGTGCGAATTAAACCCCTCACTCAGTAAAGTATTTTCTTGTATAAATTCTGAGTGAGGGGTAAATTCAGACAGAAATTTATGTTCACTTTGTTCCATAAATTTCGTCTTCATTTATTCTCCTATTGCTAAAATTGAAATAGTTCCACAATGAGAAACGCTTTGCCCTTCGTAAAGCAATGCCCTTAAAGGCGCTTGCTCAGTATAGGTGTTTAATCCAATAAATGGAATATTTTTTCCTAGGTTTTCTCGAATTAAATTTATTTCCTTCGCCATATCCCTTCCTAGAATTTTTTCTCTAAATAAAGATTGAAAAATAAAGCAAAAATTAATTTGCCTATTTTTAAATTGCTCTTTTATCTCAAGACAAGTAAGATCCGCTGCCCCTAAACAAGATTCGCGAGTGGCCATCATCAAACGAATTTCTTTATTAAAACTGATATTGCTTTGACAAATTAAAGAGCCATTCGGCCCAATTTCAATAACTGGTCGTAAAAGATACTGTTTCTCTTGGTTTAAGTATATACCCAAAGGATAACGAAATGCAATAGTCCAGAAATTGGGTATCTTTAAATCCGACGGGCTCATGCTGAAATAATTTTTATATAAGTTTATCGCCGGCTCATTATCAATTTCATAAATTATGTTATCAATAGAAAATGTGATTTGGTGCGGCTTGCCTAAAGGTTTCCATCCATGGTGGCTTGCGGAAGCAAAATTTAATTTTCCGCCACATAATGTTGCTGAAATTCCATTAGAAAAAACATCCTCATTGTGGAATTGAAAATTTTTTTTAAAACGCAGGCCATCGGAAGATGATCCTCCGATGATAGGAAAGCTTCTACCAAGTCTTTGTTGAAGGCCTAAGGTAAGGCCTGATTGATTTGGTAAGAGTCCGTCGGTAAACCAAATGCAGAGATGTCTTGCAAGGGTTTTTGAATCTAATAGTAAATTATTGGCAAGTTGTTGTCCAAGGTTAAATTGTTTTTCTTTTTGGTCAACCTGTAGTTCATGAGAAGCGGAAAAGTGTATTTGGTCTGAAGAGATAAGCATGACAGCGACAGCATTTCTTTCAATATTTTTTGTATGGATTATTTTTTCACTACTCGCGCCCACAATAGGGATGTAAGGCCCAATTGTTTCTCGAATTCCTTTTAAAAGAGATTGATTGCTTAGTTGATTTGAAGCAAAAACAAAACCAATATCAATTCTCTTCTGGGCAAGTTCTATCTTCGCCTGTAAGGCCGCTTGTCTTGCGGCCTCAAAAGAATTTTTTTCGATACCAACACCTGTGCCTACAAAAGTAGCCATAATAATCCACCTTATTCTTACTTTAGATAATAATATAGCATATTTCTAGCGGGGTCAATAAATTTATTGACCCATTATTATATCTATATTAAAATAAGATTTTAAATAATAATTATAAACTATAATTTGTTTTAATTTGGCCCCATCGTCTAGCCTGGTCCAGGACGATTGGTTCTCAGCCAATAGACACCGGTTCAAATCCGGTTGGGGCTATTAATGTTATAAAAATTTCTCTTGCTTTTTTAAAAAATTTGTGTTACAAATAGTTTAAATGATGAAGAATTTTTTAAAGAAAAGATTGCTCTAAATTATTATTTTAAAGCTTTCTTTTCTTTTTTATTTATGTAAATCTTAGAAAGGAGATTTTAAGATGCGCAATAAAAAATTATTAACCGTAAGCGTAGTAATCGGTTTCGGCATTATTACTATTTTTGTAATGGGTTGCGAAAACATCCCCTTTTTAAACTTTGGACAGAAAAAAAATAATCGCAAGAAAGAAACGGTTCAGCAAGCCGTAGTCAAGGGGACAGTGATTGCTAAAGTTAATAATATGGTTGTTACCTTAGAGGAGCTCAATCAAGAAGTTGAGAATATAAACAATTTTGCTATTTCTCAAAATAGACCTCAAGATAAAATTGATACCCGCGACGAAAAATTAGCCTATTTAAAAAATGAATTAATTCCCAGAAAGCTCCTGTATCAAGAAGGCCTAGATCGTCATTTAGATAAAAGAGATGAAGTGCAAAAGGCTATAGAGAATGTAAAAAGCACGCTCATCGTAACTGAACTTTTAAAAGATGAGATTGGAACTGGAGAGATAACTTCTGAAGAGATAGAAAAGTTTTATAATGAACAAAAACAATATTTCAGGAGTCCGGAAGAAAGAAAGATTTCTGAAATTGTTAGTGCTTCTGAAAATGATGCAAACCAAGTTTTAATCCAGGCCTTACAAGGACAGGATTTTAGTGCTTTAGCCAAGCAATATTCTAAAGCAGCAACTAGTTCCAAGGGTGGTGATTTAGGCTATATTCAAGATCCGCGTTATGTAGATCCGAAAAGCCGAACAAAGTTCGAAAAATTCTATGAAGTAGCTTTTACTATAGAAAAAGGAAAACCGTCAAGTGTTTTTAAAGGTCCCGACGGATATTATGTAATTAGAGTAGAAGATATCAAAGAATCGAAGCAGAAATCTTTGTCTGAAAGCTGGGACGATATTAAACAGGCATTAGAGACTGTTAAACCGTATCAAAAACGCCAAGAACTAGTTGATAGTTTAAGCAAACAGGCAAAAATAGAAGTTTATGACGGAAAGGTAGAATAAGATGAAAAATAAAATTCCTTTAATCATTGCTGCTGTTTGCGGTTTGGTGGCAGTGGTTTTAATAAATAGTTATTTAAGCCAGCAGAGACAAGAAGCTATGCGTCAAGCACAGATGCAAACCAGGCGTGCTGCCCAGGAAGATTTGGTAAGGGTATTAGTTGCTAAGAATGACATCGTGCAAGGAAAAATTGTAGAGGAAAAAGACTTAAAACAAGAGGCTGTTCCTAAAGAATATTTGCAACCCAAGGCCGCTACTTCCTTAGAGCGGGTAGTGGGCAAAATTACTATCGCCTCTATTGCAAAGGGTGAACAGATTCTTTTGTCAAAATTAGCCTTACCCGGAGAAACCGGGTCATTAGCAAATAGAACGCCTGCCGGTAAACGCGCGATTACTGTTCCAGTAGATAATATTGCAGGTATTAGCGGACTTCTAAAACCGGGTGATTACGTCGATGTTTTAAGTAAAATTCCTACACCTGTAACAGGCCCAGATGGCAAGCAGCAAATGCAGCTTACTACCATGCCCTTGTTTCAAAATGTTTTAGTTTTGGCAGTTGGTTCTGATGTGGGTGGCGGAGCTCAAACAAAAGAAAAAGGAGCCTCCACTGTAACTTTAGCGCTTGGCCCGCAAGAAGCCAGTCTCATCTCTTTTGTCCAGGAACAAGGCAAGATACAATTACTCTTACGTTCACCTACAGATACGCAAGTTCAGCAAATTCCACCAGCAAATTGGGAGACTCTTTTTGCTTATTTATATCCGGATATGGTAAAAAAAGCTCAGATGGAAGCACTGCAACCAAAGCAAAAACCAAAAGAACCTCCCAAGGTCGAAATTTACCGCGGGTTGAATAAAGAAGAAGTGATTTTAACAAAATAGTAATATAGATTACATTCACCCCGTTAGAAATCAAAGATTTTCTAACGGGGCAGGGATTTTAAAAAACAGATTACACAGATTAACAGAGGTGATTATGAAAAACAATTCTAGCACAAGCAAGAAATTTTTTGGTATTTTACTAGCAGTCAGTTTAATATTTAGTCCCTGTACATTTGCCTTAGATACTTCCGACGAAGATTTAGATGTAATTAAGTTATATCTGGGCGAGATTGAACGTATCAGTGTTAGTATGCCAAATCGTGTAGCCATTGGCAATCCTTTAGTTGCTGATGTGGCCAGCGTCACAGAAAATGAAATTGTTCTAACTCCTAAAGGGCAGGGTGCTACTAGTTTTACTTATTGGGATATCTATGGTCAGCATTCTTACATTATTCAAGTCTACGCAGAGAATCTTAATTTGCTTAGAAAACGCGTAGAACAAATTTTGAAAGATACGGATTTTAATAATTTAAATTTAAAAGTAAATGAAGATGAGGGGAAGATATTTTTATCAGGGCAGGTTACCACAGCCGAAGATAAAGAAAAATTAAATAAGATCTTAGATCCCCTGAAAGATAAGCTAGTAAATCTGATTGAGGCAAAAGATGAAAAGACTTCAGTAGAATTGGATGTGCAGATCTTGGAGCTGAGCAGGGATGATTTAAAAAATCTGGGTATAGATTGGTTCCAGTATTTAAATCTTCAGGAAGAACCCTCTGCAAGTGCTAATTTAGGGCCAGCAACTACTAATACAGTAGCCACTACTTTAGCTACAGTTGGCCGCTGGTCGCAATTAGTTGGTCCTACAGCCGCTGGTAAGGCTGCATTTCAATTAAGCAGAGATGCCATGGCTATAAGAATCAATACCCTGATTACTCAAGGAAAAGGTAAGATTCTTTCACGGCCGAAACTAACTTGTTTAAGCGGTAAAGAAGCAGAATTTTTAGTCGGTGGAGAAGTGCCTATTCTTAGCATCAGTACCACCGGTAACACTACTACTACGTCAGTAACTTATAAAAAATACGGTATTACTTTAAAAATAAAACCACAGGTTACGGATAATCAAGGAATAAAAACTGTTTTGACCACAGAAGTAAGCAATGTAGATTATACAAGGGGTATTACTGTGGCTGGAACTCTCACCCCGGAATTTACCAATAGAAGTGCATCTACGGAATTATTTTTACAAGAAGGCGAGACATTATTTATTGCTGGTCTTATAAATGATCGCCAGGCAGATGCAGCTAGGAAATTTCCTGGTTTCAGTGATATACCGATATTAAGCGCTTTATTTAGATCAAAGAGATTTGAACGCCATGAAACAGAATTAGTTATTTGTATTATTCCTAAAATAATCCGGGCACAGAAAGAAGAGCCAGTAACATCCAATGGTCCTACAGCAGCTCCATCGAAAACAATAGAAACTAGTTCAAATAACATGTTTAATGTTCCTGTAAATATGCAAGGATATGTCTCGGGAATTAAAAAGCAGATTTTAGAAAATGCGACTTATCCGCAATCCGCGCAAAAACTTGGGTTAGAAGGAAATGTTAAGATTAGTCTGCATCTTGTTTCTACTGGCAGATTACAAGAGGTAGGTATTTTGGAATCCTCTGGACACAATGCCTTAGATAGTGCAGCTGCGGATTTAGTGCAATCTTTAATCTATCCCCCGTTTCCGGAAGACGCAAGCATAAAAGATATCTGGATAGATGTCCCGCTAGTGTATCGCAGATCATAAAACTCTATGTGTCAAACCATAGCAATCTTTAGTATTAAAGGTGGCGTGGGAAAAACGTTTATCGCCACTAATTTAGCTGTTAGTTTAGCCGCTGACCAACAGAAAAAAGTAGCTTTAGTAGATTTAGATATGTTGGCGGTTAATGATATGGCTAGACTCCTTGGTCTAAGCCCAAATCGCGCTCTCGTCGATATAAACAGTGCTATTGAAAAAGAAAGCCCAGAACTTTTTTTAAGAGAAGTAATTTCTAGGCATCAGAGCGGGCTAGATTTTTTAACTGCAATTTTAAATCCTCGCCAGGCAGGCCAGTTCAATCCTTTAATTCTTGGAAAGATTTTTGAGGAACTCGAAAAAACACATGATTTTATTATTGTAGATTGTGGTAAGGTTTTTTCTGATACGCTGTTGGCAAGTCTAAATCAGGCAAACTCGATTATGTTGGTAGTGACTCCCGATATCTTGTCGGTCTATCAAACAAAGCAAACCCTAGATATTTTACAAAGCCTTCTTTTTCCGCTAAAGATGATAAAAATAATTTTAAACCGCAGTGAAAGCCCCGGCGGGGTCTCTTGGCAAGAGGTTAAAACTGCTTTATCCGCTGAGATTGTTGCTAAGATTCCTTCGGAAGGTAAAACTGTGGGTCTCGCGATAAATCGTCAAATTCCGGTTATTTTAGATAGCCCAAGAGCAAGGGTAAGTCTCTTGATTAAAGAGTTGGCCAAGAATTTAGTTACAAGACAAGAAATTTTTATGCCTCGTCACGAAATAGAAGGATCCTTAAGTGAGTTATTGCAGAAGCAAGAGTTTTGGCTAAAGCAAGGTTTAACCGCACCCTCTAAAGAAACAAAGACAATGTTTCAGCGTGACGAAATTATTGATTTAAAGAGACGTATCCATGAGAAACTAATCGAAGAATTAGACTTAAGACATATTGATTTAACCACTATGGATGCACAAAAAACAAGACAAATTCGCGAAAAAACCGAACAGGCAATTGCTAATTTACTTGCCCAGGAGGCAGGCGCTTTTATTTCCTCAACCGATGTACGCAAGCGCTTAATTAAAGAAATTGCCGACGAGGCTCTAGGCTTGGGCCCATTGGAAGATTTAATTGCAGAGCAAGATATATCAGATATTTTAGTTAACAATAAAGATCAGATTTATATTGAGCGCCATGGAAAAATTGAACTTACACCCAAACGATTTGTCTCTAATGAGCAGGTACGCCAGGTAATTGAGCGCATTGTAGCACCTCTGGGCAGGCGCATTGATGAATCAGTGCCCATGGTAGATGCCCGTCTTGCAGATGGCTCGCGTGTGAATGCAATCATCCCGCCTCTTTCTTTAACCGGCCCGACATTAACGATTAGAAAATTTGGTACAGAGCGCCTGCAGATAAATGATTTAATTCGACTAAATAGCATATCCGAACCCATGGCAAAGTTTATCGAGGCCTGTGTTTTAGCAAGGAAAAATATTATCGTTTCCGGTGGAACAGGTTCAGGAAAAACTACCGTACTGAATGTTTTGTCTAAATTTATTCCTCAAACAGAACGCATTATTACTATCGAAGATGCAGCGGAACTACGTTTAAGCCAAGAGCATTGGGTGCGCTTGGAGTCGCGTCCGCCAAATATCGAAGGCCGGGGCGCAATTACAATTCGAGATTTATTTAGAAACACCCTGCGTATGCGTCCAGATAGAATTATCGTCGGAGAATGCCGCGCTGCAGAGACTCTGGATATGTTGCAGGCGATGAATACAGGACACGACGGTTCAATGACGACCATTCATGCCAATTCCACGCACGATGTTTTTACGCGTCTTGATTCAATGATTTTAATGTCTGGCACAGAGCTTCCGGTGCGCGCGATCAGAGAGATGATTGCCGCAGCAATTCATATGATTGTGCACACAGCTCGTTTATCAGATGGCTCGCGCAAAGTTATGCAGGTTACCGAAGTTACTGGCATGCTTGACGAGTTACACATTGGCTTGGCGGATATATTTAGTTTTAAGCAGACAGGCCTTGATAAAGATGGCAAGGTCCTGGGTCAATTTAAAGCTACAGGAAAACTTCCCACTTTTTACGAAGAATTAAAGACTCGCGGAATAATCTTACCAGAAGAGATGTTTAAAGCTTAAATATAAGATTACGCAGACAAAATAACGCAAAGCGTAGAGCGAAAAGCGCAAAGTTAAAGTGCAAAGTTCGAAGTTTTAAAAATTTTGAACTCCAAGTTTTAATTTGACGTTTTACGCTTTGCGTTTTACGTTTATTAATCAGCGTAATGATTCTTTTATTTATTCCTGAATTTGGAGGGTATCACCAATTTTTGTAGAACTAGTTGCAATTGTTCCTATGGGTAATTCAATCGCAAATTTAGCTTTAAAATAAATTCGAGTGACACGAAAGGGTTTTAAGTTTTCATATACACTAATTATTCTATTTTCTTTATCTACAAAAATAACATCAATTGCAAATTGCATAAAAAAAGTATGTATTGAATCGCAGGGCCATAAAACTAAAGCCTTGCCTTGCCCTAAGGTTTTTCTTCCTAAAAGCCCCTTGCCTCTTTGCCAAATGGTTTTTGCAATTTCAACTTCTTCCGCCAATGTCGTATTTTTTGTAAGATTAATAATTCTCATTTATAAGCCCTCATCAATTTATTTTAAGTTCTTATCTGTGTAATCAGTTTTTAAAAATCTACGTAATCTGTATTTTATATTCTAAAATAAATCCTTCTTCCAAAAGCATCAATAATATTGGCTTCATTTACACGGTTACAAGCATAAGATAGATCTTCTAAATTTAGGGAACTCTTTTCTGGCAGAAAAGTTACTTCAAGATACTCGGGTTTCTTTTTTATTTTTCCAGATAAATTATAAAATTTTTCTTTCATTTGCAAGAAATCATAGGTTGCATAAGTTTTTGGAAAATAATGCGAACGGGCGTAATAATCAAGATGATTGAGCCAGAAACGCAGGAGTTCTTCAAGTTGTAATTGAGAAGTTTCTAGAGAATAGATTTTATCCCATGCCGGAAGGTGGCTAGGTTTAATTCTTAGCGGTTTAATATAAGTTTGTTCTTCAATTTTTTTAGAGAATTCCTCAAAACCTAATTCTTGTGTCGGCCAACAGCTAAGATAATTTTGCGTGATTTGAGTAATTGTGTTTTCTTCTTCGGGAATATTTGTTAAAACAACCAGTATTTCTTTTTTATTTTTACTTAAAAAACCAGCGCGTAAAATAATTTTTTGATTTAATTTTGGATGCACTAAGATAACCTCGCCTTTACTAAGATGGAGTTCTTCATTGGTTAAGGGAGAGATGATTTTTCCAATATTTTGCTTTATCTGGTAAGTCTTTGCGTTTTGGTATTGCCAAGGCCAGAGCCCAAAGACTAAAGAAGGAATTTTATTGAATTTAATCTTTTCTAATTCGCTGCCAGTTTCATCTAACAAAGTTACATAATTTGTCGGTTTTGTAAATAAATCAAAGAATTCTTTGGTCGGAAAATTGTACCCCGGAACAGCCAAAAAGATAAATTCATTTTTCGCCAAAATATTTTTTACATTATTTAAACTTAAAGAAAATTCTTTTGGCATAGAGTTATTATTTGACCAGAGGCTATGCAGGCTTGCGTCGAGAAAAACACAAGTATTATTTTTAAAAACAAATTTTATGCTAGATACTTCTTGTAGGCAATTGGTTAAGATGTTGAAAAATTCTAAAGATAAGCTTTTAATAGTATGGATTTGGCGCAGATACGTATAGAGCCGGATGTAAGAATAAGTTTTGCCGATTAATGCCCAGAGATCGAATTTTGTGTAATTTTTAAAGTCTTCTAGATTCGCAAGGCCAAAAAGATTTTTATAAAGCAGTATTTCATTCTTAGCCTGAATACTTGCCAGGTGTACACGTACAAGCCGATGATGAATACTTTGAGCAAAATTAGACATCCCACCTAAACTTAAATCACTGGCTTTTAAGAAAAAAAGCCCCATATTCTCGTAAGTTACATTTTCTGGGATAATTTGTTTTTTTGAAAGGAGGCTGGGTAAGGAAGCAACCCTGCCTTTAGGGTTGCTTAGGCCTTCTTGTTTAATAATACTATTTACCGCAGATTTGGAGATTTTTAAATTAAGTTTTTTTTCAATTAAAACACTTAATTGCCTACAGCTTATGCTGGGATTTTTGTGTTTTTGCGAAAGGATAAATTTTGTTAGCTCCGGTGATAATTTGTAGGTTACACCCATATCTACCTCAAATCCTAAATTCTAAGTTCTAAATCCTAAACAAATCCAAAATTCTAAATTTTCTCCGCTACTAAAACATTAGCGGATCCGCCAAAGAGTTGTAGTGGAAAATGTTCGAAAACTATTTTGATTTTTCAATTATTGCACCAAAGATTTTCATTAATTCCGTAGCTTCCTGGACTAAAATTTCTCTTTCTTGTAATTGTCTTTCTATCGGTTCAGCCAAATTTAACCAATATATAGTTTCTTTAGCTTCTTTTCTAGATATTTTAATTCTCATTACAAAGTCTTTTTTACTCAATGCCTCACTTGCCTCAATATAATTAGCTCCTACAGAACCAGCAGATCTTATTAATTGCTTGCTGATTTCAATATTTGCTATATTTTTGGGTAATTCATTCACGTAGACGATTATTCTTTTAGCTAAATTTAAGGTTCTTTCTCCCAGATTATATTGTTTTGAGTTTTGAATTTTAGACATAGAGTTTGTTTAGAATTTAGGGTTTAGAGTTTAAAATTTATCTAATTTTGGACATTAAATATAATAATATTATATAAAACAAAGAGTTATAAAATTCTGAAATAAATGGTTCTATGTAATCTAAAACAAGATATAATCCAGATTGGACACTTTATTTAAGATAATTGTAGCAGGAAACAAATGCTTTGTCAAGGTAAATTGATAAAAATGTAAAAACATCAATTTTCACAGATTGGCACAGATTTTTGGCAGATTATCACAGATTATCTGTGTTAATCCGGGATGTTATCCGTGGTCATCTGTGTCTTTATGAAAGCGCTTGCAGAAATAGTGATTTTTTGCTTGAAAAGCGTATTTTATTATGTTATATTTAAAATGTAATTTAGGGGACCGCAAAAAAGGCAAACTCGTCGTGAGGCGGGGGCGCAAAGCCACGGGACAGGGAACGAAAAATTTGGAAATTTTCTCTTTGCAAATTATGCGAAGAGTTTAACTGTTAGCCGGGTTGCCGGATCTAAAAATATTAAAATTTTTAGTGAAGTTGGCTCGGTTTTTTATTTGGGGTATTTATGATAACTTTTAAAAAGTATGCACAAAGTAAAAAGGCCCAAGTAGTTTTAGAGTATTTTATTTTATTGGCTGTATTTACTGCTATATGTTTATTTGTAGTCAGTTCAGATTTTTTTAAAAAGGTACAGACCCAAACAGAGGTTATCTTTGATTCGGGTAAGGATAAAATTGTAAATACCGGTTCTGACTCAGGCGAATTATGGGAACTTTCTTACTGGTATTAACTCTTATTTAGCGGAGAGAACTAATGAGAAAAAATAACTCAAAGGCACAAAGCACATTGGAATACGCAGTATTAATTGCCATAATTGCGGCAGCATTTTTAGCTATGCGTACTTACGTGCAGCGCTCAGTGCAGGCAAATCTTAAGGCCGTAGAGGAACAGATTAATGCCGAGCCTTTGGATTAATTCATCAGAGGAGGGAGTAATGTATTCCAAAAAATCCGGACAAAGTATCTTAGAATACGTAATTGTTTTAGCGGTAATCATAGTTGCGGTTATTGTTGCCTCTACGAAAATAGGCGATTCCATAAAGGGCGAGAGTGGTTTAATGAATAAGGCAGCAGGGAGTATGAAATCTGCCGTGGGTAAAGTTTCAAATACTATTCCAAATTAAAAGAGGTAAAAAATGTTTAATTCCAAAAAATCCGGACAAAGTATCTTAGAATACGTAATTGTTTTAGCGGTGGTAGTAGTGGCAATTATCTTTGCCGCAAAAAAATTTATCGGGCCTGCGATTAGTAATGGTACTGATGGCCTGATGGATCAAGCTTCAAATATAATTACAGATGCCGCGGATAAATTCGCGTCAGATGAAAATTAAAGGGGGTGAAAAGATGTTAAGAAACAAAAAGGCACAAAGTATTTTGGAGTATGTAGTTATTCTTGCGGTAATTGTCGCTGCAATAATTTATGTGGCAAAAAATGTTGTGGAGAATAAAGCAAAAGATTTGTATGGCGAAAAAGGAGCAGGAAAGGTTATAGTAGATGCCACTACAGAATTAGCGGATAAGAATCTGATTAGTAAAGGTAACAGCGGACAAGGAATAATAAATCCGGGGATTCCTTATATAGATCCGGATTCGCTACAACCAAATATTCCTAATATTCCGAATGTTGATATTGATGAAAATCAATAAATTATAAATTTTAAAAGGAGGTGAAGAGAATGTTACGTAGATTATTTGATAAAAAAGGTCAAAATACAGCAGAGTATGCAATTGTTATTGGATTAGTTATTGCCGCAGCTATTGCCATGCAGACTTATGTAAAGCGTGGTTTGCAAGGCCATGTAAAAGATGGCACAGACTATATCCAGACAAAAGTTCAAGCAGAAGATGCAGATTTAGGGAAAACTGGTCAATATGAACCTTATTATTTAGAATCGAGCTTTGACGTAGCTAAAGAGAGCCAACAACTTGAAAAGTTAAGCACAGGTGGTAAGGTGCGTAAAGAAATAGGAGAGACCGAAGCTGATGCTGGTGAAACAACCACGCGTGCAGCAGATGGTTACCAGAAGATGAAATCGTATGAAGATTGGGAAAACGAGCAAGTTCAACCCTAACCGTAAAATTATTTTTTAGGAGGTGAAAAAGGATGTTTATTAAAAATAAAAGAGCACAAAGTACCTTAGAATACGCAATTTTAATTGCGGTTATTGTTGCGGGTCTTGTAACTATGCAGGTATTTATGAAGCGTGGTTATCAAGGAAGGTTGCGTTCTTCTACAGACCAAATCGGTGAACAGTTTTCACCGGAAGATTCAACCTATGAATATACCACAAAATATACAAGTAATACCGAAGAATTGACTAATACAGCGGATGCGCTTAAAGGTAGTCAATCTAAGTTGCTTAAGCCAGAAGAACAAAAGCGCTGGGGTTGGGAAGAAACACCAGAGCTAAACGACAATCAATAAGACCTATTTTTAAAAATAGGTCTTATTGATTTTAGAAGGGAGCAAGAAAGTGAGAATCTTGCTAAAAAAAGCACAGAGCTTATCTGAATATGCCTTGGTTTTGAGCCTGGTTTTTGTGGCAGTGATAGCTATTCAGCTTTATGTAAAGCGAGGCCTACAGGCACGCTTTAAAGATGCTAGCGATACCGCCATTTCTTCAGCCCAACAGGCAAATCCAGACAAAAAAGTATTTTTTCAATACGAGCCATACTACAATGAATATACGACAAATGTAGATGCCCTAAAGATGGCCCAGACCTCCCGTTCAGACGGAGAATTTAGAAAAGATTATGATATAGATTCAAAAGTAAGCACTGGAACATATAAAGTGGGAGTAGATTACGATGAATAAAAAAGCACAGGCCTTAATCGAATATGTCTTGGTGATTGCTCTTATTGCCGCGGCCTTAGCAGGAATGCAGACATATCTTAGGCGTGGTATCCAAGGAGTAATTAAAACCGCCAGTGATGATTTTGGCGATCAGAAAAAGGGCCTGGTAACAAAGGAACCCGAGGATATCGAAAAGAAAATTCTTAAAAGTGAATCTACTTTTTATGGGACCACGAAAGAATACAAAGGTATCAAAGAAAATAAAGAAGGGATTAAAGGTCAAAAGGTAGAAATAGATAATACAACCCTGCGTTACGGAGAATCCTATGGAGAAGAAGAAAGAGAATAAAAAAGCACAAGTTACCTTGGAATACGCAGTAGTAATTTTTTGTGTAGCTGTGGCTTTATTTTCTATGCAGGTTTATATTAAAAGGGCTATTCAGGGTAAAATACGTGAAAATGCCGAAAATATCAGCGAGCGACAATATGCGCCTGGAAAAACAACATTAGTTATAGAAAACAGTCTTAAGAGTACCACTGTTACACATTCTTATGTTAAAGAAGAGATCCCCGGTGGTGCCTTTGGATTTCCGGGATGGCCTGATCCCACAAAGAAAAAAGAAATAACGGTTGTAGAGAGTAAAATAGATAAAGATACTCCAGAAATCAGCTCCAAAAAGGGATGGTATGAAACTGATGAGCTGGAAGAAGATTTGTTTGAATAAAAATACAGGCATAATATGCTAAAAAAATATAACTTAAAAAATAGAGGCAGTTTCTTTATGGAATACGGTATTTTAATTACGGCTATTGCCACTGCACTTTTAGTAATGCAGGTTTATGTTAAACGCGGGATACAGGGAAAGATACGCCAAACATCAGATAATATTTCCGAGCAATATGCACCCGGAAAAACAAGCTCGGATAGGCAGATGACCCTCACCAGTAGTGTAGTAACAAAAACTACGCTCGAAGATAAAGTGATAATTGATGATGACGGTCAGGAAAAAAAGGTAAAAGTAACCATTATAAATACGGATACAGATGAACCAGAGAAAAGCTTGGAGCAAAGCGATGAAAAGACCCCGAATTTGGAAGATAACTTATTCGAATAAAAAAGCACAGGCCTTAACCGAATTGGCGGTATTTGGGTCAGTGGCTTTATTTTGCTTGGCAATGCTAGTGCGTTTTGGACTAATCTTTAATTATCAACAAAGAATACAAGCAGAGGCATTTCGTAAAGCAGTTTTAAAGGCATATCATTTTTCCCAGAATCAAATACAGGTAAGTTACAGTATTTTTAGAGATAGACGAATAGCTGATCCGCAGGATCCCTACGGAGCATCTTCTGAAAGAATGCCTTTAAGCGCTTCTAGTTCAGTAACTTTTTCTGACGAGACACTAAGCAGTGCCAGCGGCGATAGTTTAGGGGAGGGTTTGGATAATCAAGATAGTTTACCCGCACTCCTTTATGAATATCCTGTGGGTGGACAGCAAATACCAGATGAAGAGCAGTATACCTATTATTCAGAAGTGCGCCATCTTAAACCGGGTGCGTATCGAGTTTATAGTTGCGATGGTTCGGTAAAGGTAAAAATAGATGATTTAGAAGATAAAAATGGTGATGGCGTTTATTGGAAATGGCAAGAGGTTAGTTGTGATAGCGGGAATGTAAATTATATGAGTTGGATAGGATCAGCAACTGAGGCAAAATGGGAAGGTGCTGTAGATTCAGATGAAGATGGAGATAAAGACGATCCTGTAACCAGCGCAGATGTGGATAATGACGGACAAGAAGAAATAATTTTACAAATTATTCCGGGTTTTGAGGTGGAAACCATGCAAAATGGCCAAAAAAAAGGCACCTATCAAAAAATAGAAGGATTTATTGTCTTAGATTCCCAAGAAGGAGATATTGATAATACTATTCCCGAGGATAAAAAAATAGCCGAAGGCCAAGGCCTTTTACCAGATACAACCACTACGCTTAGTAATGATAGCAAGATTTCGACTATTCAAATGACTGGAACGACTAATAATCTTAAGGTGAAATCAAAAGAAACTATAAAGCGCACATTTAAGAGGCAGGATCCGGGTAGTTTGGTTATTACTAAAGATGAGGCAGGAGATATTGTAGTTAATGAAAAAAATAAACCTAAAAATATAGTTGAAAAAGATTGGACAGCAGATTATGATTATAAAAGAGATACGACTTGGCAAACACAAGGCCAATAAAAGAACGCTAAAGGCACAGGCAGTGTTAGAAACTACCCTTGCTTTAACCCTAGTTTTTGTTCTTTTATTAGGGAGTTTAAAAATATTTGTCTGGTTAAATCAAAATTTAGTTAATTATCAGAAAAATTTTCAAGAAACACGCTGGGTAAATGCCTATAATTTAAACAAGGATTCAATAGAAACAGGTTCTTCGTCAACACCCGTTGAGCAGCCAGAAGAGACTGCGTATTACAATGAAGACAAAAAGCTGTGGGAATGGAAATGGTCAAAAGACGGCGTTCCTTCTGAAGGAATAATAAATTATGCGGAAAGTTTAAAACATTATAAAACAGAAAAATTAAAAATCTTTGATTAAAAAATAATAAAATTAATATGATTGCATAGATTTTAAAAAACTGATTACACAGATTAAAAACAAGAGGAACATAATGTTTAATCTTTATCGAAAATTTAAACAAAACCACGGTCAAATCGCCACAGTCTTAGTTTTACTTATTGCGGTGATATTTTTATTTACAATGATGAGCGTAAATTTAGGCCAGTTAGCTGTGCGTAAAACCACTCTTTCCAATGCCTGCGATGGAGCAGCTTTAATCTTGGCTTCAAACTTAACGAGCATAAGCCATCATATCTACGATAAAATTGGCGGGATTAAGGATTGCGATATAAATTGGAATTTAGTAGTAGGAATAATAGTAGGAGTAGTTTTAATAGCCATTGCTATAATTATTGCGATATTTGCTCCTCCGGCTGCACCAGCTGCAGCTGCTGGAGCAGGAGAAGCAATGGGAGGGGGTGCAGCAGGAGCAGGTGCTGCATCAGGTGCTGGAACAGCTGGAGCTGCCGGAGGAGCAACAATTGCAGAAGGAACAGGAGTTGCTTTAACTACGACCGCACCAGCAGTAACCGCTCCCGCAGTAACCGCACCAGCAACAACAGTAGCAGTTACAGCACCAACAACATTAGGTGCAGCCGCACCAGCAGCAGGAGGCGCAACAGCTGGAATTACTGCAACTGAAATTGCCGGAGGCTTTGCTATGGGTGGCTTGGGTACTTTAGTGGGTTTTGATATAAAATGGCTTTTAGCACCGGATATGGTAGCCAGTCTTAGCCGTTCTTTAAGAAATTTAACTTTAGCGCGCAATCAATTAAGAGAGTCAGCCATAAGTTATGCGCTTTTTAATAGCGGTATAGATGATATAAAAAAGGTTAAGGATGAACATGATGATAATGAAAACGGTTCACAAGACGATGAAATTCCCCAGTTTTTTAAATATTATAGCCAGAGGGTGCGGAGTTTAAAGATTGTAGAAAGAAAAGCAAAAGAGCTTATTGAAGATTTTGCAGGGCCGCTTAGAAATTTTGGCAGGGCTTGTATGTATTTTACTGATTTGGAATATGAAAATAGCTTAGAGGCATTAATGCCTTGGTCTGATATTGATAATCACGAAGATTACCGTAGATTAATAAAATTCCTTAGGCCATTAGAAAAATTAGATGAGATTTACGATACACCGGAAGAACAAGCGAAAATAGACGAGGTTTTAAAACTGCAAGAAGAATTAGGAGCGCTATACGAACAAGGTCAAGAAGTAGGCAAGGACCCTGAAGTAACAGAAAAATATGAAGAATATATGGAGGTTTGGGAACAAGTGCAGTCAATGGATTTGGGCTTGGATTTTCCTTATTGGGCGTCTTATTTAAGCGAAGTAGGCTGTAAAGAAAGCATTGATGAGGCAAAAAAATTTGGTTGGGAATTTCCAAATGCCTGTCATTTAATCGGCCTGCAAAAAGAGTTGGAGTGGTTTAATAAATGGGTTCTTATCTGGTTTGGTGGTTCTTGGGGGAGTATGAATGTAGAAGATCCGGCCATAGAATTTGCCGATATTTTTATCGGAGAATTAAAAGGACAAGTTCCTTTTATAAAAA
>JBFMBJ010000002.1:0-46743 GCA_040755235.1 Candidatus Omnitrophota bacterium | reverse complement strand
GGCATAGATGAAGTAGTGATACAGAAATACATCGAACATCAAGGGAGAGAAGACAGCGGACAAGTGGAACTTGAATTTTGATTTGAATGCTATGGCCGTAAGGCCATAGATATTTACTTCGACCATACAATTTACGTCATTTCATTCCATAAATTGTGGTCTCATTAAAAATGAAACAATTCCTCGAAGGCTCTCAAGCAGTTGCTAAAGCGGTTCAATTGTGTAAGCCAGGTGTAATTTCAGCCTATCCGATTACGCCGCAGACTCATATTGTCGAAGAGTTAGCTCAGATGGTTGCTGATGGCCAGTTGAATGCGCAGTTTATTAATGTTGAAAGCGAGCATTCAGCAGCTAGTGTTGTGTTGGGCGCCTGTGCAACTGGTGTGCGGTCTTTTACAGCCACGAGTTCTCAGGGTTTACTCTTGATGGTAGAGGTCTTGTTTAATATAGCAGGTATGCGACTGCCTTTGGTGTTAACCTGCACAAACCGAGCGGTATCTGCTCCAATAAATATCTGGAATGATCATCAGGATGCAGTAACTGTGCGCGATAGCGGCTGGATTCAGCTTTGGGCAGAGGATATGCAGGATGTAGTAGATTTACACATCCAGGCATATCGTCTGGCTGAAGACAAAAGAGTTTATTTGCCGGTAATGGTAAACATGGACGGTTATATTCTAACCCACGGCCTGGAAGTAGTAGATTTGCCTACCCAAGAACAAACGGACAAATTCTTGCCCACCTACAACCCTTTATTCAAATTGGACGTAGATAATCCTATGACTTTAGGATTTTTAGCCGGACCTGATTATTATATGGAGGCACGTTTTGCTATCCAGGAGACTATGAATGATTGTTTAAGCATTATCCCTGAGATTAGCAGTGAATTTAAAAAGATTTTTGGCAGGGAGAGGGGCGGGTTGATTGAGACTTATAAAACCGAAGATGCTGATTTTTGTTTAGTTGCCAAAGGTTCACTCATCGGGACGATTAAGGACACTGTAGATGAATTGCGTTCTGAAGGGAAAAAGGTAGGTGCTGTAAAGGTAATAACCTATAGGCCGTTCCCTGCAGACGCAATAAGAAACTGTCTGACTAAGATTGCAAATGTTGGTATTGTAGAAAAATCCATTTCCCTGGGTTCTTCAGGGCCGCTATATGCTGATATAAAATCATGTTTACCAAATGACTCAAAGAAGAAGGTAAGCGGATTTGTTATTGGCTTAGGCGGCAGGGATATTACAAAGACAGATATCAGGCAAATTTTCGATAGATTAGCAGGGAAAGAAGATCCTTGCCAATTTATCGGCGTAAAGAAAGAACTGCTAAGCGAAGATTTTAAAGACATCTGAAATATTTATCAAACGCGAATAGTCGCTAATCCAACGCGAATACACGCGAATAAAAAAATGAATAAGCCTTTATTTACTTCTGGACATTCTGCCTGTGCTGGATGCGGACAGGCAATAGCAGCGCGCTTAGTGGTTGAGACTACCGGCGAAAAGACTATTATTGCTAATAACACCGGATGCCTTGAGGTTTTTTCAACTCCTTATCCAGAGTCTTGCTGGAATATTCCATGGATACATTCTTTATTTGAAAATGCTGCAGCAGTTGCCTCTGGCATTGAAGCAGCATTGACATATCTTGGCAAAAAAGAAGGTACAACTGTAATATGCCAGGCAGGAGACGGAGGAACTGCTGATATTGGCTTACAGGCACTTTCAGGAATGTGGGAGAGGGGACATGATATTTTGAGCATCTGTTATGATAATGAGGCGTATGAAAATACCGGTGTACAGCGTAGTGGCCTTACACCTTTTGATGCCAACACTACTACTACTCCATCTGGCAAACAGTCTTTTGGTAACCCGAAATACAAGAAGCCTATGCCGGAAATTGCGTTAGCACACGGTATTCCTTATGTTGCCACTGCTTCAGCAAGTTTCGCACTGGATTTAACTAAGAAGATAAAAAAAGCCATATCAATAAAAGGGCCTAAATATATTCAAATCCATGTTCCTTGTCCATTAGGTTGGCGTTATGAGCCATCTGTGACTCTAGAAATAGGAAGGCTTGCTGTGGAGACCGGCCTTTATCCTTTGGTAGAATTTGAGAACGGCAAGTTAAATGTGACAAAAAAACTATCTCTCCCTAAACCAGTTGAAGAATATTTAAAACTCCAAGGTAGATTTAAACATCTCCTCCAATCCAGAGAAGAATTAGCCAAAGTTCAGGCTGTGGCTGATGCAAACATTAAAAGATATAATCTAAAGGTTTAACCTTCGCAACCCTAGCCTTAAGCAAAAAAATTCCAAATCACAAATTCCGAGCACCAAATAAATTACAGTATTCACAAATAGGGTTTCCAGGTCTATTAAGGCATACAAGGCATTCAGGGCTATGAAGAGTATAAAGATAACAGGGTTTTTAAAAGGCAAAAAAGATAGCCATATCTTGCCTTGATAGCCGTTTACTCTTATTGCCTTATTAGTCTTGTTTGCCATAAATGCCTTTATAGTCTTGGGAGTGTATGGATTTATTTGGGATTTGATGCTTGGTGCTTGGGATTTAACAAGCAATCGTTTACTATAAATGAACAGAGATTTTAAACGTATCCTTATTATTGGCCATTCAAATATAGGCGATGTTTGCTATGATTTGGTAGTAATTGCTCCTTTGCGGCGTGCCTATCCTGGAGGTAAAATAACCTTTCTTACCTCTTCTCAATCAAGGCAATTACTAGAAAATTATCCTGGAATAAGTGAGATTATTATTTTTGATAAGCGCGGTCAGCAGAAAGGGTTTTATAAACTTATTGAGCTAATTAAACTTTTAAGAACTAAAAAGTTTGATTTATGTATAGTACTTAAAAAAAGTTTATTCTTTTATTTTTTAAATATTCCTTGCATCTGGTCTTTGAAAAGAAATACCCGCTTGCACGTAGCGGATAATTACCTTAATTTACTAAAAATCCATGGCATAAAGATAGAAGAAAAAGCAAGGTTTGATTTCGGCTTTAATAACCAAGAATTAGGTTTTGCGGATTCATTTTTCGCTAAAAACAGGATAAGCCCTAAAGATAGCGTTATTGCCATAGGGCCGTTTAGTAACTGGTCTTTAAAGTGCTGGCCAGTTGAGAAGTGGAATGAATTGATAAAGACAGTAAGTAGCCAATTTAATTTTAAGATAATCGTACTAGGGAAAATCGGTAATGATGCCTATAGCAAATATTTAGCCAAGAATATTTCAACCACTGCTATTAGCGCTATTAACCAGTGTAGTTTAAAAGAGAGCATGGCTTTAATTAAGCGTAGCAGGCTTTTTATCTCTTCTGATACAAGTTTGCTTCATATTGCAAGTGCTATGAATGTGCCTTGTATAGGCCTTTATGGCCCTACTGCAAATACTGCGTATTATCCATATTTTCACCTCCGCTCTATGATAATTGCAGATAATTTGCCTTCCTGCGCACCCTGTCTAAAAACAAATAGATTTGCCGAGTGTAAGAAAGAAGGCAAAGCGCCTTGTATGGATGCGATAAGCGTTGAGGAGGTATTAGAGGCGGCTAAGAAAGAATTAAAAATCAATAAATAATCATAGGCAATATTGCCAAAGTTTGTTAAAATAGCCAAATAAATTAAATGGGAGGAGAATATGAAGGTAACTGTTGATGCAAGCACTTGCGTGGGTTGCGGTTTATGCGAACAGTCCTGCCCTGAGGTCTTTAAGATGCAGGATGATAATATAGCACACGTGATAAAACAAAATTGTAGCACTTGCGATTTAAAAGAGGTTGCCAGCCAGTGTCCGGTTGAAGCAATTAAGGTGGAGTGATATTTGTAATATAACTTTTAAGGTGTGCTTCGTTTTTTAATTTTTGTACTAAACTAAAAAATGCCTCTTCTTTTTTTCCCGCCGCAAGTTTCCCGCGATATCCAACATTTTCTTTCTTAAAAGTTTCCATATCGACTTGCATTACGCCTGCCAATTTCATTATATAACTTGCCTGTGGTGTAGTAACAGTTTCCAACGCCGAAGGTTTATCTAAGAGGGAAAATGCTTTTTGAGAAAATTCAAAAGACATTCCAATATTATCGATATATTGACTCCTTTTAAAAAAGTCAGTCTCGCTCGTTTTAAGATTTAACTCATTAGCTATTTTTTTGAATTCAGATACCTTATCTTGTTTTAATTTCTCTTCAATTATTTTCTTAAAATTTTCTGCCTTAGCCAGCGATAATTCTTTTGCCTTTTCCTTTTTTATCTCTTGGCTAACTTTATTCTCTACTTCGGAAAATTCAGGTATTCGCGGCTCGACTTTCTCTAATAACCTTGCCAAGAAAAAGCCTGCCTCAGTTGCAATAATATCACTCACCTCGCCCGGCTTTAATGGTAAAATTGCCTGGAAAAACTCATTAGACCAGCCAATCCCTGGGATAGGCTCTTCTATGCTGAAAAGACCGGTATTTTTAAAGGTAAGATTGCTTTTTTCGCTCAATGCCTTCCAATCGTTGTCCTTTTTAGCAAGTTCCAAAATAGAACTAAGCTTGTCTTTTGCCTCTTGTTTTTGCTCCGCAGTCGAATCAGGGCTCAGATTAGCGCCAATATATTCGATATTTATAGAAGCGGGCAAGAGGAAATTCTCCTTATTTTTATCAAAATAATCCTTTGTCTCTTCTGGACTGGCTGAAACCTCAACCTCAAAGTCTCTATTATTAAAAGCGATTAAGGCAACTTTAATTTTCTCATTTTCTCTTTTAAACTCACTTAACACCTCTTCGTCGGTGATAATGATATTTTGGGTGGCTTTTTTGAATAGCTCGCTAATCATCAGTGATTCCCGGATATGTTGTTCAAATATCTTCGCAGTGGTACCTAAACCATAGCGCAACACCTGTTGGTAGATTTGCTCGTTAAATTTACCGTCTTTTTGAAAAAAAGGAAAGTCAGCAATTTGTTCTACAACTTCTTTGTCGCTTATCCGGATTTTTTCCTGTTTTGCCTTAGTTAGAAGTATCAATCTTTCCCAGGCGCGCTCTTCTAAATTCAACATGCCCTGAATTTGATTGAAATTTTCACCGAATTGGATTATTGCCTGGTCGCGAACTGCCATTAGGCAATCGCGGTAGACATCGATAGGAACTTTTTTTCCGAATATTTCTCCGGCAAAATTAGATTTTGACTTGTCACGGATAAGGCTTCCAGAGCCCCAGAGCACAAATGCCGGCACAATAATAAGCGCCAGAAAAAAGAATATTCTCTTAGCAGTTTTCTTATTTCTTAATTGTTTGAGCATATCCTCTCCCTTATTTATGGCTTTTAGCGAATCTTGCAATTATAGCCCAGTTAATGCCTTACGTCAAGAAGGCTTTACCTTAAAAGCCGTGAAATTTGCCTTGACTTTCCTCAAGACCGCGATTAAACTAAATTTAAAAGGCAAAATATTATAACCCACCAAATGTACCAACGTTCTTACTTGAAATCCTACAGAAGCAATAGTTTTCTAGCCGGCAACTCAACTTATTATTAATAAACAAATGAAAAAAAAGGGGGGGCAGTATGCAGAAAAAAACATTAAAAAAAAGTGCAATTGACTTATCTGATTCTTTAGTATTTAAGAAAAATCCTGATATGGTTACCAGAAAAATAGAAGGAGAAACCATCTTAGTGCCGATCTTTAAGGCCTCTGACGATCTTAACTGCATCTACACTTTAAATAATTGTGCTTCTCGTATCTGGGATATGATAGATGGTAAAAATTCAATAGATAACATAAAAGATAAGATGTTAAAAGAATTTGACACAAATGAGAAAGAGGCCGAAAGAGAACTAAAAAGTCTTTTTAAAGACTTGAAAGAGATAAAGGCGGTTATTTAAACTGCTAAATTGTATATGAAAGAACTTCAGTATAAGGACTTTAGCTTAAAAACCCACCAAAGAAACTGGCAAAGCGGTAGTGTAAACCTCTGTCAGTTTGAACTAACCTTTAAATGTGATTTCCATTGCAAATACTGTTATAGCGACTGTTACAACAAAAAAGAACTTATTAAAAAAGAATTATCTACAGAGCAGGTTAAATCTACCTTGGATAGACTTTATCTGCTCGGGGTCATCTGGCTTTGTTTTACTGGCGGAGACCCATTGGCAAGGGAAGATTTCTTCGAAATTTATGATTATGCTAAGAAATTGGGTTTTATCATTACTATATTTACTACCTCATATTCTATAAATGAAGAAATTGTTAAGCGCCTGCAAAAAAAACCGCCTTTTGTTATTGAGATCACTCTGAATTCTATTAGAAAAGATACTTTTGAAGAAATCTCTGGGCTTAAAGATAGTTTTTCTAAGTCAATGCAGGGCTTAAGGCTATTGATTAAGAACAAGATGCCTTTAAAAATTAAAACAATATTGATAAATGATAATGTGAAAGAAATTTGGCAGATAAGGAGATTCGTAGAAAGTTTAAATCTTAAATTTTTTCCGGATTTTTATATTAGAGCACGCCTTAATAATGAGCAGTTTCCTTGTTCCTTGCGTCTAAGCCCAAGGGAAGCCCTTTTAATTAATAAGCAGGTAGACCCCCAATTAAGTTTCTTTAAGGAATGCTCAAGGTCTGATGGGAAGGCAAATCAAGAAGATTCTCCCTTCTACTGTTCGGCAGGTTGCGGGAGTAGCTTGACCCTAACTCCTTATGGACAGATATTGTTCTGTCCTTTTCTGAGGAATGAATGTTCTGATATTTTAACTTCCCCTATTGAAGAGGCCCTTATTGTCTTTAGAGATATGAGACAAAGAGGATATGTTACAGATTCAAAGTGCAGGTTTTGCCAGTTAAAAAAGCACTGCTTTACTTGTCCAGGCGATGCATATCTTGAAACAGGCGATTTAGAAGCACCAATAAAATGGTGGTGCGAAATGGCGAGTTTGGTGTCTGATGACTACTCTAAAACTAAAGATTGCTGACATAATAATAGAACTAAAGAGTAAATTTCCCATGCAGCCAATTAACGAGAAAATAAGTTGGCGTTTTTGTAACTTTATTTATAAAGGCAAAAAGCGAGCGCAAATTGTTTTGACAATAGAAGTAGTTAATCAATTACCAAAAGTCAAGTTTAGTAAGAAAAGAATTTTTCTAACTCGCCATCCTGCCACAAACGAAAAAAACTGGGCTTTGTATAAAAGCAATGGTTTATTTATATTAGCGACATTTGTTGTAAGTAAAATACATGAGATTTTTCTTAACCAGGATTTCACCCGAGGAAAGGTTTATTATAAAACTACGGCCGATGCTGATGGTTCTTGGAAACCAGAGGATATTATCTACGATGCGCTTCAGGTAATTCTGATAAATTATATAACAGGTCGGGACGGCATCTTTGTCCACGCAGTAGGCATGAAAGATATTGATAAAAGGGGGCTCTTATTTGTAGGCAAATCAGGCGACGGCAAATCAACTACAGCGAGAATCTGGCATAAGTTTAGTGAGGCAACAGTGTTAAACGATGATAGAATTATTATTAGAAAGAATAAAGATAAATTCTTAATTTATGGTTGTCCTTGGCACGGCGAATTCACTGACTATCTTATCTCTAAGATAGAAACAACTGATTTAAACTCTGTTTTTTTCCTCGAGCACTCAAAATTTAATTCCTTCCAATTAGTACCAACTGTTAAGGCATTTAATCTTTTGTATCCCTGCACGTTTCATACCTTTTGGGATAGAAAAGGCATAGGCAATGCTATCAGATTTTCGTCGCAGTTAACAAAAGAAGTTCCCTGTTTTAAATTAGGGTTTAAAAACGATAAAGAGATGATTGAGTTTGTAAGGGGGATTTCTTTGAAGAGATGATTAAAAAGGTAAGTCGGCAGAAGAAAAGAATCATTTTAGTCAGCTTATATCTCAAAGATAGATATAAAGAGCTTGCCCTATCTTATCTAAAGGTCTATTTTTCAAGATATAGTGAGTTCTCTAAATTAGTTGACATTAAGATTCAGACTTTTTCTATTTTTGATTCTAATGAGGCGATAACTTTTAAATTAGCCAGACTCAAGCCTCATATGCTAGGGTTTTCCTGTTATGTCTGGAATATTGATAAAACCTTAGAGATAGTGCGGTTACTGAAACGCAATTTCCCTTATCTTAAGATTGTTTTAGGCGGTCCAGAAGTTTCAGCCCAGGCAAAAAACCTGCTAAGGGCTGAACCGCTAATAGATGCTGTTGTGATAAATGAAGGAGAAGAGACCTTTAAGGAGCTTGTTGACTCATGGCTTAATGATAGCAGAGATTTGTCGAAGATCAAGGGCCTTTGTTATAGAAATAACGGCAATGTTATTGAAACTCCTTTTCGCGCACAAATTCAAAACTTAGACACCATACCTTCTCCATACTTAAGCGGGACAATTAAAGTTAACAAGAAAGATGCCTGTTTAGAGACAATGCGAGGCTGCACTTTTAGTTGCCGTTATTGTTATTATCATAAACAATTCTGGGGCGTAAGATTCTTTTCCATGCAAAGAGTAAAGGAGGAATTAAGATATTTATTAAGTAAAAATATTAAGATCATATACTTGATGGACCCGACATTTAATTTAAAAATTGATAGGTCAAAGGAAATATTGCGCTTCTTTATTAAACATAAGAAAGATTCTCATCTTCACGTTGAATTAAAAGCAGAACTATTGGATAAGGAGCTAATTGAACTTCTTTCTAAAGCAGGAGTTGGTTTCTTAGAGATAGGCCTACAAAGTACAAATAGAAAAGCACTGGCTTTGGTTAAGCGCGATTTCAGCCCAGTTCGTTTTAAGCAAAATATCGGCTTACTTAATAAAAAGAAAATAAATTATGTAATTCAGATAATCGAAGGTCTGCCAGGAGACAATTACTCATCTTTTAAGAAATCTATTAATTGGGTTTGCAGTTTAAAGCCGCCCTCGATTGAAATACCGAAATTAATGCTTTTACCAGGGACATATTTACGCAACTATGCTAAAGAATTCAAAATCAAATATGAAAAAAAAGCACCCCATTTTGTATTACAAGCAAATACTTTCGGCAAAGAAGAATTAGAGAGGATGGACAATCTAAAATTTATGCTACTTTATGTATTTGGCAATGAGTTTTTTAAAGAAGTAATCTACCTGTTATCTGATTCGCTTTCAAGAAGATTTTCTGACATCTGTGTGGCATTAGATTCCTGGTTAAGTTTAAACCACCCTTGGGCTTACTCAATATTTTCAGAGTTAAACAAAAAATCTGAAAGCGAGCAGGGAGATGGAAAATTGAATAAGGCATTAAACATAGTAGCCCTGATTAAACTTACTGGATTGTTTAAGGAATTCGCTGGTTTCTACTATCATAAATATGGTAGGGTTGAGTTGCCCCAAATTCTAAGGAAAAGAATAGATATAAAGGCAGATAGTTTTTTAAGGCAATTAGGAGCTAAGCAGGAGTTAGTTTAAAGGAAACAAAAAGAGGATAAATGATTAGGAAAAAGCCAAAACAGACTGAATCTGAATTTGAAAAAAGAGTAGCTGGTGCAAAGCTTTTAGAAATTGAAGTTGCATTAGAGAAAAAAGTTATCTCGCAGATAAGAAAACGCCAGAAGGAGATTCCTGGCTTAAAATTAGACAATTTTGACTACACTGCAGTTTGGGGTAATGGCGATTTAACTCCTGGTTGTAAGCGTTGTTGCTTAAAAGGCAGATGGACGCAGATTAGGACTACTACTAAATGTAATCTTAATTGTTCTTTTTGTTATTATTTTGGCGAGAAAGAAACCACGGAGCAGGAATTTATTCCCCACGATTTGTATCTGGTCTCGAGGAGATTATTTAATGAAAAGGATATGGAATTGCTATTTGAAACGCATGCTAAGAAATTCCTTAACGGCGTAGCGTGGTTACATTTTGAACCCTTGATGGATATGGATAAGATGTTACCTCTTATGAAATTCATTCATAATCTGGGCTACCATCAATGGCTGTATACAAATGGCTTGCTTGCCAACAAAGAAAATTTAAAAAAGTTAAAAGATGCCGGCCTTGATGAAATACGGTTTAATTTGGCAGCAACAAACTGTTCTGAAGAAGTCATTAAAAACATGAGCCAGGCAAGGAAATATTTTAAGTATCTTTGCATTGAGTCTCCTATGTTTACTCTCTTTTACGAAAGTTTTATGAAAAAGAAAAAGGCAATATTGGATACTGGGGTTGACCATATACATTTTGCAGAATTACAGTTATTTCCTAAAACCAAAGATAATTTTAGCAAAGAAGGTACTATTTATCGCTATAAGTTAGGTTACGTATCGCCGATAAAAAGTAGGCAATTAACATATAATATTTTTGAGGTAGCAGCCAAAGAGGGGTGGAAAAATGTGGTTTTGCATGATTGTTCAAACGAAACTAAATTTTTAAGAGGCATTATTAGTGGCGAGAAAAGAGGATTTGCAGATATTGATTACGATTGTGCCTTAAATCCAGACGAAGAATTTTATAAACAGGCTTTATTGTATCTCTAATGCTAAATAGGGGGTGTCAAATGCCAACAAAGCCAAAATTTGAACCTGAAATCACCCGCATAAAACTCAACCCTGAGCAGGCAGTCATAACTTGTAATTGTATTACGACAGGCTATGGAACTTATACCCTTAGCAGATCTTATACACTTTGTCAGACAGCTAAAGGCGACCTGTCATTTACATGTTCGAAAGTTGCTGCCACAGCATCGTCTTAAGTCATTAAGACAGATTAGGAAAAGGAGTGAAATATGAACAAGAAAATGTGGATAGGGATAATAAGTGTTATTTTTTTATTTAATGCTGCTTACTTATTTTCAGAAGGGTGTGACCAAAAAAGGGACAAGATTCGTTTATATATAGGAGGCATACAAATAAGGGATTCAAATTTTTTCATAGCAGAAAGAGTTAAAGATGGCAGGCAAAAGATAGTTTCTTATTGTATTGAGGGAACCTGTTTTTCAGAGTTTTTTACCGGCGATGTGTCGAATGTTTTTTTTGGCCAGGTAACTGACGAGAGTACTCTTAAAAAATTAGAAAGCGCTATTAATGATACAAGGAAAACAATACTTAAACAAGGACATACGATTATTGCTGATGCAGCTATTTATGATATTGAACTGTTGAATTTATATACAAACGATAATCTAATTAATAATACCGTAGTAAATAATTTAATTCTCGGACAAATAAACGAAATTAAAAAATATCCTTTTTTAAATATAAATTCATTAAAAAACAACTTTAGTAATAATAACTGTAGTAGATATCAGAGAGTCATTACTTATGACTTGGTAACAAAAAATTTAGCCTTAAAAGAGTTCGGTAATTAGACATAGGAGGTGTCAAATGCCAACAAAGCCAAAATTTGAACCTGAAATCACCCGCATAAAACTCAACCCTGAGCAGGCAGTTATAACTTGTAATTGTATTACGACAGGATACGGAACTTTAACTGGCAGGAAGAGTTATAGTTATTGCGGAACAAGTAAAGGCGACCTGTCATTTTCATGTTCCAAAACTCCCAACACCCCTTCTTCTTAAACAGTTAATTGAAAAGATGAAAACGCATAGCTCAGCGCATTTTTTTACAAGTCTGTTTAGAAAAAAAGACCAGTATCCCTGGAAAGGCCATATTGAGCTTACCTATAGATGTAATCTAAATTGTATACATTGTTATTGCAAAGGCTGCGAAGAGAAAGGGAAAGAATTATCATCTGAAGAATTTAGAAATATCTTTAACCAGCTCTCTAAAGAAGGCTGCCTCTCGCTTGTATTTAGCGGAGGCGAGCCATTAATAAGGAATGATTTTTTGGAAATTTATTCCTATGTTAAGAAGAAAGGTTTTATTATAACCATATTTAGTAATGGCCTTTTATTCACAGATGAAATTTTAGATTATCTTGAGAAATTCCCACCGTTTTCTATCGAGATTACCCTAAACGCTATTACGCAGGCAACATATGAGGCAGTTACCCAAGTAAGCGGCTCATTTGCGAAAACCCTGGAAAATATTAAAAAAATAAAAGAAAGAAAATTGCCTCTCATTTTAAAGGCAAATGCGCTTAAACAGAATAAAAATGAGATTGTAAAAATAAAGGAATTTACTGAAAAGTTTTTAGGAAAAGGAAAAGATAAGTATTATTTCAAATACGACCCGATACTTTATCCCAGGTTAAACCTTGATAATGCGTTAAGTAATTTAAGGCTTTCCTTCAGAGAATTAACAGACCTTGCTAAAGAAGATTTGGATATATGGCAGGAATATAAAAGAAATTTACACAGCAGTTTAAGTAGTTTAAAGAGAGGAAGAGGCTTTCTCTATCAATGTAATAGCTGGATGGAAGAATTTATTATTGACCCATTTGGCAGGCTTAAATTCTGCATGCTCTCGGATAAATTCAGCGTTGATTTAAGGACAACGAGTTTTAAAGAGGGCTTTTATGAAATACTGCCACAGGTTCTAAAGCAACATTTTAGAACTAAATCTGAGTGCAGGAAATGCTCTTTGAGGTCGAACTGCATTAATTGCCCGGCAATAGCATTTTTAGAAACTGGCAATGAAGAATCTCCCACGCCATATTTTTGCCAGTTTGCCAAGGCAATGTCACAGGAAAGAGCAAAGTTAAACTGTTAAATTGTCAAACTGTTAAATTGCTAAAATAAACCGTTAAATTACTATGACAAAAAGATATTTAGAATTAAATGATATTAGTGCTTATAAAATTGCTTTTAATTTGTCCAATTACGTTTGGGATGTTGTGATTAAATGGGATTATTTTGCAAAGGATACTGTTGGCAGGCAGTTGGTAAGGGCAGTGGATTCTATATCTTCTAATATCGCTGAAGGATTTGGAAGATATTTTAAAAAGGATAAGGTCAATTTTTATCGTTATAGTTATGGCTCACTTGATGAATCTTTTGATTGGGCAAATAAAGCAAAGATAAGGGGCCTATTAAAAGAGGGCGAGTATAAATATATATCTGGAGAATTACAAAAATTGCCAAAAGAAATTAATTCCCTAATTAAATTTACTAATGATAGGTTATCAATATAACAATGAAGCAATGTAACAATTTAGCAATGTACTATGCGGTCTCAACACTATAACATCTTTCGAGAGCGTTTAGCGGATTCTGCTAAGGTTAAGCAATTTCCTTTACAGGCGATGTTTGAACTTACCTACGAATGTAATTTTAATTGCGTTTATTGCTATGTGCCAGCGCAGTACAGAGAGGAATCTTCCCAGAGGCAATTAAATGCAAAAAAGATATTTTTTATTCTTGATGAATTGTCGGACTTGGGCTGTTTTTACTTGGGCTTTACAGGTGGAGAAGTTTTCTTAAGAAAGGATATTTTTGACATATTATGGTATGCGAAAAGAAAAGGGTTTAATATTTCCATACATACTAATGCCTCGTTGGTTGATAGAAAAAAAGCTCGGGAATTAGGTAGGATTGTGCCAAGCCGTCTGGATGTTAATATTAATTCTTTAAGTAAAACTAATTTTGACCATATTACCGGGGCGAGGGGGTTTTTCAATAAAACTTTTTCTGCTATTGAGTACTTACGCAAAAACAAAATCCATCTCGATTTTAAGACTTGTTACTTAAATGAAAACAAAGGCGAAATTAATTCATTAAAAAAATTTTCTGCTGACTATGGAGGCAATTTGAGAATTTGCAATTTGCTTATGCCTTCTTTATCTGGTACATCTTTTGATGGTCTTAAGGAGCATAATTCTGTTTCTCCTTTAACAAGCAGGCATAATGGTAGATTATTTTCCTGCGGCGTAGGAACTAATAGTTTAATTATTAGCCCCTTTGGCACTCTTAAGATGTGTCTACACATAGATTATCCTCATTTCGATATTTTAGAAACTTCATTAGCCCGCTGTTGGCAAAGACTTAAGAAAATAATCCAGGATTTAAAACCAGATAAAAATTTTAAATGCAATTCTTGTCATCTGAGGCAATTTTGTCCGTGGTGCCCGGCAAGGAGTTGGGCTTTTAATAAGACATTTACAAGTTGCGATCCGGTTTGTAAAAGTTTTGCCGAAGAAAAGTATTTAAAGTTTCAAAGTATTAGTCAGTAATATTAAATGAAAGATTTAACCCTAAAACCAAGTACAAGGAAACCAAATATAAATAAGGCGTATCCGAAATCTTGCCAGCCTCACCTTCATATACATGAAGATAGCCAGCCAAAAATTTATTATTTTAAAAGAAATGGAAAGAGACTAAATGTAGCGAACCATAGACTTAAAGGCGTTGAGGTTGATATCTGGAAAAGTTTAACAGGGAATTTGAATTCTAATGAGATATTTGAGAAGATTTCGAAGGGTTTTGATAAAAAAGGCGTTCTTAAAAATATTTTTTTAAAAACTTTGAGAAAATGGAATTCTAAACAGGTTCAGTTAATTGAGCTCTTAGATGCACCTTTTTCTAGTTTAAACTCAAAGGTTAGAAATGAGTCAAAATTAATGCATATCGCAGCCAATATTTTCAGGGAGAAAAAGGCGCTTTTAGAGACGAAGAATATCTATGACAGTTATAATTATCATAAACACGCTATCAAGGAGCCAGATAAGCAGTTTGAAAAAGAAGAAAAGACCTTTTCTCATCTTTTAAGAGAAAAAACAATAGTTCTTGGCAATATCTCATATGGTGAAAGATTTATTAAAGCCATCTTGGCGAGAAAAAGATTTTTTAATGGAATAAAAATTGCAGAGATAGGAGGCGGTTTGGGCTACTTGGCTTTTAACGCAATAAGAAATATGAAAAAAAGATTTAAAAAATCATCTTTTTCTTATATTCTTTTGGATTTATCAGCTAAATTATTGAACGCCCAGCAAAAATTAAATAAGCGTTTTTATAGCTGCTTAAACTTTGTTCAGGCAAATGCTATTCGTCTGCCGTTTCAGTCAAATAGTTTAGATATTATTATTGCCAATGAATGCATTGCTGATTTCCCAGTCGCTAAATTTACTAATTTTATCTTTCCTTTAGGCATAGTTAGTTTTTTGGAAGAGATAAGAAGAATCTTAAGAAAAAATGGTTTAGCGGTTTTAGTTGAATATGGGAGTTTTGATTATAGGACGAGAATAGTTAGGTTAGAAGGCCACCTTGAATATTCAATAGATTTCAGTATTATCAAATCAATTTCCCAGAGAATTGGTTTTAAGGTAGAAGTATTGGACTTATCAAATTTTCTTAAAATCCGTGATATTCCTTTACTTTCTCTAACAAGTAAGATTCTCTTGAAAAAATTTCTAAGCTCAAAAGGGAAAAAAAATAAAAAAGAATTATATACTAAAAAGTTACTTAAAAAAGAGTTAGGCTCACTCCTAGCCCGAGTCAAAAATTTACAATTTGTAAGCGCGAGAAGAAATATAGATGGCTTTGACCCAACCGAGTTTAAGGTTCTTATCTTGTATAATTAGGTATGACCATTAAAAAGATAAAATTGGGAATAATTACCCATAGAAATTTAACTGACTTAAAGAGCATAAGCTGCAGAATGCTTTGTAGAAACCTAATAAAAATTGCAGAGCGTAGATTTGGTCCTAGATATTTTTATGTTGATAGCTCAGACAATTTAGGAAATCAACAGGTATTGTTCAATAGATTTATCTCTTGCTGCGATATAGTCTTGGAATTACCAGGCCGTAAGATATTCAAAAATACGAATAATTCAACTCCAATAATATTTTTTGCGCTTGGATACTTGACTAATCCCTATAATTTTTTTGCCAAGTTTTATCACCGGCTTTTGGGAAATAATTCTATCCTCTGTTCATCTAACTCAGACCTTAAAATCTGGTCTAATTTATGCGCTGGTATATTTAAGGATATGGCTTATTATTTACCTTGGCCTTTGGATACTAATATGTTTAAACCTAGAGGATATGCAGGGCAAGCGGTTATGAGAAAAAGATTTAATATCCCCGCAAGCAGCCCGCTTATACTTTATGCCGGAAGAATCAGCTTTGCAAAAAATGTACATTTTCTAATTAAAACATTTAAAGAGCTTTTAAAAATAGTACCGCAGAGCCGGCTTTGCCTCGCAGGGCGAGAAGATAATAAACCTTATTCTGGGATCAGTTTTGTTCAGGATAAAGATTATCTTGAATTTATTAAGCATAAATGTAGAAACTACGGTATTTCTGATAAGGTAATATTCACTGGCCAGTTAAAGAGAGAAGAACTCACATTTTTATATTCAACTGCAGATATTTTGATAAATTTAACAACTGATTACGGAGAGAATTTTGGCTATGCCCAGGTTGAGGCAATGGCCTGTGCTACACCGGTTATCTGTACAGACTGGGGTGGTTTAAAAGATACAGTTATTCATGGTAAAACCGGGTATCGTATCCCCACTATATTGACTGACAGTGGCGTAACATTTGACTGGCAAAAAGGGTTAAGTTTTCTAATAGAACTTTTAGCAGATAGAAAGAAACTCTTAACTATGTCTAATAACTGTATTAAGCATGTAAAAAATAATTTTTCTTTTGAAAGGATTGGCAATCTATTAGAAAAAATTATCTTAGACACGCTAAAGAGAAAAATCGATAATAGACCGCTTTATCGTTTAGCTCAAGCTAAAAGGCATAAGTTTATGGGTAGATTTCTTGATTTTCTTTATGAAGGCGTTAAGGATAAGGATTTTGACAGAAGGAAATATTACAATATCTCTGCCTATAGCTCTGATTCTTTTGTAAATAATTAATGCCGAATTAATATGCAAGAGAAAACTTATTTAGACTTACTTTGTAAATTAAAAAAAAATAATGCACTCTTGAAAGCCCAGATTGCATTAACCTATAGATGCAACCTTAGCTGTCTTCATTGTTTTGAAAATAAAGACACCTCTAATGAGTTAAGTTTAATTGAAATAAAAGAAATCTTAACACAGCTAAAGGCATTAGGCGCTATGGCAGTGGGTTTTACCGGAGGTGAAGTTTTCTTAAGGAAAGATTTATTAGATATTTTAGAATTTGCTTGCCGTCTAGGATTTGCAGTCACCATATTAACAAATGGAACATTGATAACAGACAGTTTGGCTCGGAGAATTATAGAATTTAATCCGGTTAATATTCGTATCAGTCTATATGGCGCAAAAGAAGACACGCACGATTCAATAACAAGAGTTCGAGGATCTTTTAAAAAAACTATTAAGTCAATAGGTTCATTAGAAGCAAATAATGTTGAATTTGCCATATCCTTTTTAGTTTTCAGACAAAACTTTGACGAATTAAGAGAATTAAAGGAAATAGCAAAAACTCGAGCATGGCCAATAAAGCCGGATTACTATATTACTCCTCGCTGGGATGGGTTTAGGGGTCCGTTAAAATATAGAGTCACAAAAAGACAGATTAGAGAGAGAGTCAGAGAGCTCAAATTAGAAGAGCAAGTCAGCAGGGTTAGCCGGCTTAATAAATATTTTCATTTTCTTTCATTGGGTAGAAAGGATTGCTATATATCAGCGCAGGCTGAGGTATTTGCCCACTGCAACTTAAGGATAAAGCTTGGCAATTTGAGAGAGAATTCCTTAGAAGATATTTGGTTAAATTCAAAAGCAATAAAAGTTTTAAGAGAGATTGATTTTAAAGATCTCAAGTGTTCAGAATGCCCTCTTAGCGCTTATTGTTGTTGGGAGCCGGGTTTGGCTTGGCTGGAGCAGGGTGATTTTTTAGCTTCGCCTCGATGGCTCTGCAAATTAACAAAGTCAGGATTAAGAAGAGACGGCAAGCTACTTGAGGAATCTTTAGTAGATGCTTAAGGGAATCTTGAATAATACAAGAATCTTGCGAAAAATAAGAAAGCTGATTTTTTCTTATTATTATGTGGATTTGCGCCTTATAGAGCCAACTGATAGAAAAAAGCATTTTGATTTTATAACTGAATTTAGGAATGAATTTTTTAAAGATAATCCAGTAGAGAGAGATAAAAGGATAGACTTTCCAATAAATAGCGATACAGATATATGTTTTGTTGCTTGGCATAGGGAGAGCCATAGAATTGTCGGCATCATTCTTTTAAAAAAATCTACACAGCAGAATTTAAAGGCTTGGCAGGTTAAGGGCGTGGCAGTCTTAAAAGAGTTTCGTTCTAAGGGCATAGGCGAGAGGTTGCTAAGAAAAGCAATCTTTTTAGCTAAAAGTGAAAATTTAGCGATATTTTTAGATGCTTTAGAAACTAATAAGCCAGCTATAAGTTTATATGAAAAACTCGGATTTAAGGCGACTAATGAAAAAGAAAGATTTCAGGTGGATGGTGTTGAGTATCCTTCGTCACAGTTAGTGATGGTTAGGGACGCCTGATTAACCAGGAGGCATAACATGAAAAAGGATAGGAAGAATTGTAAGGAGGTAAGAAAAAGCCCCGAGAAATACGAAAAGCCCAAGCTTATAAAATATAAACTCTTAGATATTGCTGTAGGGGGTAATGTAACTTAGAAAATTTGTTATAAACAATATAACACCAAGGAGAATAAGCTGTGCCAAAGATAGAGATTGATACTTGCTTTAAAATTAATAAAGCAAAGGTTAGTTATCGTCTGATAAATCAGGAAGCAGTTGTTTTGCATTTAGAAAGAGGCTTTTATTATAGCCTAAACAAGACAGGAACTTTGATATGGCAATTTATTGAACAACAGAGAAGCTTGGGAGAAATCATTGAATATTTGGGTTCTAAATTAGAAATAGGCGCTGAGGAATTGAAAAATGATGCTATTTCTCTGCTTTGTGATTTGGAGAAAGAGGAGCTCATCTTAAAAATGAATTATGCCCATTAATCTTAAGCAAAAATATATGAATTGCCATCCAGATTCGAACATATCTTTTACAGTAGGATATGATAATAGGATTAGATTCTCAAACGGAACCAAGGCCACATTTATCGATGATTATTCAGATAGAGAGTCGCTACGTTGTGATTTCCTTAAAACAGCTCTACAAGGCGACTGCTTAGGAAAAAAAATGTTAGATTCCAGCGTTAAATTAGATTTTCAGCCAGAATATTCATATCAAGATATGATCGGATATTCCTTGAGGCGTAGCTTGGATAAAGGCGTCCTTAACGAGGGCAGGCATTATCTGGGAAAGATTTTCTGTTTTACAAATTATTATTGCAATAATAATTGCGAGTACTGCTTTGGGGGAGAAAAAACAAAGAGAAAGAATTTTTCCCTAAATGAGTTAGAGCATATGATAGAAGATTTAAGTAGCGAATACAGAGAGATTCACTTTGGAGGCGGAGAACCCACCTTATTCAAAGGACTGGAGCATCTAATAGAGTTCTCCAAGAAAAGAAATCTTTCTGCTTGGCTATTGACAAATGGGAGAAGATTCTCTTATAGAAATTTTGCCAAAGAAATAATAGACTCTGGGCTTGATGGTATGATTGTTTGCCTAAACAGCCATATTGCTCAAATACACGATTCCCTTACACAGAGACAGGGAAGCTTTAAAGAAACTGTTAGTGGGATAAGGAACTTAATGGCGCTTGGCTTTAAGAATTTTGATATTATACTTATAATAAATAGAAAAAATTATAAAGACTTAAAAGCCACAGCACAATTCTTAGCTGGCGAAGGCATTGGTGGAGTTGCTTTTGAATCTTTGGTATACGTAGGCAATGCTGCCAAGAATATCCAAACTCTCGGAGTTAAGCTGAAAGATACAGCTATATATATTCAGGATGCCTTAGATGTCCTTATTGAAAAAAATTTAAAAGTAAGAATTACTTCGTTTCCTTTATGTTTATTTAAAAGCCGATACTGGAAATATTTCATAAACCGCAGATACGAAGTTTTAGCTACTAATTTTTCTCACGCCGACGGGGGATGCCTATATCATAGATATAAAAGTTCTGGGCTACGGCTTTCTGTAAAATGCCTAGAATGCAGATTAAAGACATTTTGCGCCGGAGCGTGGGAGTCTTATTATTACTTTTACAGTGATGAGGAATTCCGACCAATTAAAAACATTTCTAATGAAGAAATTTTAAGCCTGGTTTCTTCGCATTCTGTCAATTTTGCATTAGCGCCGGCAAAATAAAATTATCCTATGAATATAGCAATAGTTACACATTCTTATTTACCTGATGTAGGCGGTAGTGAACAGACAGTTAGGGGCTTAGCTAAGGAATTTACTAACCAACTTCACAAGGCAATAATCGTTGTATTAACAGTAAAGAAATATAAGCCATTTGAGGTTGTTGATGGAATAGAGGTGTATAGATTATATGTTCCATTTTTAATATTGCCCGGAAAGGGATTTAAATGCTTAATTGACCTTGTAAAACTTTCCTTTAGCCTGCCAAAGACGCTAATAGAATTAAGTAAGATATTAAAAAAGAATAAAATTCAAATCATAAATGTTCATTACGAAGGTTTAAATGCTTTTTGTCTCTATATACTTTCTTTTTTCCTGCCATTAAAGTTTATAATTACTTTGCAGGGTTTTCACGATCATGTCATTCCTTTCTTAAAAGGAAACCGCGCATTTATTGTTAAAATTATTTACAGACTAATTCTAAAGAGGGCAAGTTTTATAACTGCCTGCTCCAGAGATTTCCTTAATAGCGCAATAGAGACAGCCCCAGAACTAAAGACAAAATCAACTGTTATACATAATGGTATAGATCTAAGAGAGTTTGACCAAAATGGTTCAGCACTAATAAATTTTCCATATATACTTTGTTTAGGTAGACTAGATTCTCCCTATAAAGGTTTCGATTTGGCACTCCTTGCTTTTAAAGATGTCCTAGATAGCGGTTTTAATATAAATTTAGTAATAGCCGGAGATGGTCCGGCAATGCCAATATATAGAGAATTTAAAGAATTACTAAATCTTGATGGAAAAGTGATGTTCTTTGGTTTGGTTAATAGAAGCGAGACAGTTAACCTTTTTAAAAATTGCCTTTTTTTTGTTATGCCTTCGCGAATCGAACCTTTCGGCATAGTAAATTTAGAAGCAATGGCAGCCGGAAAGGCTGTGGTTGCTACTAAGGTAGGAGGAGTGCCAGAGGTAATCGAAGACGGGGTAACTGGCTTATTAGTTAAGCCCTGCAGTGATAAAGCGCTTTCAGAAGGTATAAAAAGACTTTTAATTGATGAGGATTTAAGAAAGACCTTAGGAGAAAATGCAAGGAAAAAAATTGAGGCAGGAAATTTTAGTTGGAAAAATTTATCTAAAGAATATTTAAAAATTTATCAAAAGATTTTAAACAATGCAAATTAATCAATTAGATTACGATATAGCTTTAAAGATTAAGAATCGGCAACTATATTTAAGTGAGACAGAAGTTAAAAGCCCTACTTGCGAGAGCATGCCTTTGTCTTTGACAATTTCTGATACTACGAGGTGTAATTTGAACTGCATAATGTGCCATCGCACCAGAAATTTCTTTGACAAAGGTCCAAAGCCATTCTTGAAAAGATTTCCTTTAACGAGAGACCTTGTTAAATTATATGCTCATCACAGGAATAAGACACTTATGGATTTTGAGCTTTTTGAAAAAATTTGCCGCGAAACATTCCCTTATTTATTTTCTTTGACCTTGAGCATTGCAGGAGAACCATTTATGAACCCGCACTTTATAAAGGAGTTAGAATTAATTGAAAATTATAAAGTTAAATTGGTGATATTTACTAATGCAACACTTCTACCAAAAGGAAAGACCTTATTAAGTCTACTTAATAATCTTTCAACTTTAATTGTGTCTTTTGACGGGGCTACTAAAAGAACATATGAGCGCATACGCAAAGGTGCTGATTTTAAGGCTGTCTTAAGTAACATAAAAAGATTCAATTCTCACCAAGATAGTTTAGATAATGACAGAAAGCCGCGCTTAGTGTTCTGGCTTACCTTGATGCGTAGCAATATCGAAGAATTGCCTGAGTTTATAAAGTTGGCTCATAATTTGAAAGCCGATGCAATAGGGTTATGCCATATGATTGTGTTTAATGAGAGAATGCGTAGTGAGTCTCTTATATATCATAAGGAATTGGCTAATAGATATTTAATAGAATCAAGAGATCTAATTGATAAATATGGCTTAGATACTTATGATTTTCCACCTTTATTTTCAAATAAGTCAGAGTCAATTACAAAAGATGTAAGTTCTTTATCAGAGCCTATCTGTAGATTTCTTTGGTCTTCAAGTTTTATTGAACTAAACGGCGATGTCTTTCCTTGTTGCGCGCCTAATAGAAGAGGGCTGTTGATGGGCAATGTAGCCAAGCAGACATTTAAAGAAATCTGGAACGGACAGTGTTATCAGAAATTAAGAGAAAGTTTTAAGAAAGGCGATTTATTTGTTTCTTGCCAAAATTGCTACCAGAGACTAAAAGATAATATTTCAGATATTGATAGCATCTATTTTCCAATATTTAGTTAGATGATAAAAACAGACCATCAGAAAATAGAAATATTAGCAAAAGAGCTTTATATAGATTCAGTTCAAGAGGGCAGAAAGCCTTTTCTTAAATATAAAGGACAATCAATGATGCCGCTACTTAAGGAAGGCGATGAAGTATTCTTTGAGAAGGAAAGGAAAATTAGCTTTGGAGACTTAGTGGTTTATCGACATAACAGCCATTTTATCGTCCATAGGTTTATTTTAAAGAGAAGAATTGGCAAAAAAGAATTTTTTATTCTAAAGGCTGATAACTTTCTTGAGTTTGACAAGCCTGTCGCAGAAGATAATATAGTCGGCAGGGTTACTAAACTTAAGCGAGATGAGAAAATATTATCTTTTGATACCTCGAGAGGCAGATTTAAAAATCTTTTCTATTTTTTTATTTCTTATCCAAGAGTCTTATTTAGAAAAATTACTTATAAAAAATATGATTTTGTTAATGAGAGAAAAATCTTAAGATTATCCATAAAAAACGCTCTTAGCGATAGCGAAAGATTAGAGCTATCTAATTTATTTAGAGAAAATCTTGATTGGCAGTATATAGCAAATAGAGTTAAGTTCAATTTTTTTAGCCATATTTTCATAAAGACCTTAACTGATTTAGGCATTATAGGATTTTTGCCAGAAAAGATCCAGGACGAATTAGAGAATATGAATAGATTACAACTTGTGCATGATGTAAGGGTGAGGGATGCCCTCTATAGATTATTAAATGAATTTAACAGACAAAAAATTGATGTACTTATTTTAAAGGGTGCCCAGGTAGGTATAGAGCTTTATCGCGATAGCTCCTATAGATGGATGGGAGATATTGATTTATTAGTAAAAGAAGAGGATTGGCTTAGGGCTTGCCACACTATATTTGCCTTAGGCTTTAGGATGAGGGCTTTAGAAAGAAATTATAATAAACTGCCTTTAAGATATTTAGATAATCATATAGATTTTCATATGGATGGCATAAGATTAGAATTAAAATCAAATATATGGGCGATAGATTTCCCTTATTTTGACTATTGTTTCTGGCAAAATGCCAGGCCTATAAATTTAAATAATTTGAAAGTATATTTTCCTTCTTTAGAGAATACGCTTCTATTAGCATGTGTTAACCTTGCCAGACATAATTTCAGCGGTTTTATCTGGTTTTATGATATAAAAGAAATAATCAATAAATTTCGCTATTCACTTAATTGGGAAGATTTTTTAAATCTTATTAAAAGGTGCGACTTAGCTACTTTAGTCTATTACAGTCTGCATTTGACCTCTAAATTAATGGGTGCAAATTTGCCAGAGGAAATATTATTAAAGATAAAGCCAAATTTTATCAGAGCGAAATTATTTGAGTTTTTTTGGGATAGGGATGCCATCTCGCTTAACAAAGAAGGTCCTACATTTAGGGCAAAAATTCCGTTTGAATTTATTTTAGTTCTTTTCTGTGGCAAATTTAGTCTAAGACTTAAAAGATTTATTGTCTACTTAAGATACTTATTAAAAATTATATTTCCTCCAAAAAATTATATGAAAGAAAGATTCAAGTTAAAAAGTAGTGGTTTTGTTCTAATGAAAGCCTATTTTTTGAGGTTGTCAGCATTCCTATTTAAAACCGTTGAGACCTTTCTCGATTTAATTTTCAGGAAGTATTAGAAAGAGGATTTTTAGATAATTTCTTGAACTATCTTGGGAATCTGTTTTATATGTTTTAAATTATAAATTATGGTATAGCATCTTGTTTTCTGGGCTATATTAGCTAATGCATCAAGCTGGCGTCTGCGTAACAATGGGTCTTTTTCGTAAGTAAGGCTATTTACTTTGTCACGTGCTAAAAATCTAAAGGCATCCAGAGGATCAAGCATACTGAAGCGAGGAATTCTCAAACTTTCTGTTGCCTGGCGCAGGAATAAACTCAACAGGGGCTTGCTAAATTCAATAACTTGGGAAGAGGAAAAATCCTTAACGTAGAAACACGGCCTTAGTGTTCTGTTCCATTTTAGACAAAGAAGAGTTTTTCTATCTAATTTTATTTTTATGGGAAAGCTAAATACCTTTTTGTCCTTATAGATAGCGAACTCATCTGAAAGAACGTCGTAACCAGCCAAGAGGAAGGAAGTTGTTAGCGTGCTTTTTCCTCTGCCCGGGCCAGCAAAGAGCAATATGGTTTTATCATTCTTTGAAACCACTCCTGCATGGAGTAAAAATATATTATATTTTTGTAAAATTCTTCTTAACGGGGCGATTACTATTAGATGCAGCAAATTATCTATTGATAGGTGAGTTGGATAAATTAATTGCGCGTTAATTGTATTAGTTTTACGCTCGAGTTTTAAAGATATATTTTTTATCCAGCAATTTAGATTAAAATTTTTTGCTTCTGTATTAAAAATATCAGCTCGTTCATCGGTAGATATAGCAGCAACTAAAGAAAGATTAATTTTGACTTTGATATATTTTTTATATTGCCTAAATCTGGGAAAATTAAGCTGCTCGCAAAAATCTTTAAAGATTTTATAGTTATTACAATTAAAATTTAATTTTATATTATGTAGATAAATATCTTTACTATACATTTTTAGATTAATCTATAACCTTAAGGCTTTCTAATTTAGCAATAAATTTTAAAAAGTCAGTTTTTGCGCGTCTATGACTTAAAGAGTATTTTTTGGATAAAAGATTAATAATTTTCTCGGAAGATTTTTTAGTCAGTAGCCAATCTAATATATCAATACTACACTTATTTGTTGTGAAAAGTGAGTCTTTTATATCTTTTTTATTTAGCAAGACTACTAAATATTTTCTGCCTACCTTTGCCCAGACAATATTTTCGTACTTTAAATTATATTTTTGTTTTAGTTTTTCCATTTTTCCTATCTCACATAATTATATTAACATAGGCAAAATAAGAGGTCAATTATTATAGTCGAGATGGCTATTTTAACAAATATTATATGGGACTAAAAATTAAACTTTTAAATTTGTTTATAAGGATATTGGATTTATTGAAATTACCGATTTCTCTGCTGGATACTTTTTTATCGAAGCTAAAAGGTTTCCTGAAATCATTGTTTGCTGTGGTTTTAACTCCGGAGAGCTTGATTAAATATAATAGGGCTTGTTATGGCGAAGATAGAAAACTTAAAATATTTGGGGTGGACAAAATTAGCGATGGCTTATATGATGCAGAAAAAGAATTTATAGAAAAATATAATTTCAAAAAAAACAAATGTTTGATTTTAGGCTGCGGTGGCGGTAGGGAGGCAATTGCTTTGGCTAAACTTGGAATAGATGTTATTGGCGTTGATTTTGTTAAAGAGATGGTCGATATGGCAATGGAAAATTCACTACGTTCTGAAATCAGGATGAAATTTGTAATTGGCGATTTCACAAACCTTTTTTTTAAGCAGTTTTCTTTCGACCTTTCTATGATTACCTCCTGTATGTACGGCTCAATACCTACAAGAGAAAGGAGAATAAGTTTTCTTAAAGAGGTGAAGAAGGCTTTAAAGGAAGGTGCAAAATTATATATAAGTTTTTGGGGGATGGGACCAAAAGATAATAATAGATTTTTTATTTTAAGAAAAGTAATAGCTTTTCTTTCCTTCGGAAATTTTAGATACCAAAAAGGCGATAGGATATTGCCGTCAAATGAATTTCATCACCTGTTTAATTCTAATGAGGAATTTATCAATGAGGTAGAGGAGGCAGATTTTAAGGTAGATAGCTTAATAAAGGATCCTGACAGCAATATTTATTTTGCAGTTATCCATTAATTTTTAGTCTCAAATAAGGTATGAGTTTTATCGATTCCAAAAGAAAGATATTAGTATTAAAGGATATCAACGAAGCCTTAAAATTTTTTTGGCGCTTTAATAAATATATATTTCGATATTGGAAGTTAGAGCTTTCAATTATGATTTTAGGGAATCTCTCAATGGGGCTTGCTTTGCTTAATCCCTATCTTGGCAAGTTAATTTTGGACAAAGGCATATTTGCTAAAGACCTCAATGCATTATTTGCCTACAGCCTTTTGGCGGTTGTAGTTTTTCTCTTAGGCATTATCTTTAGCATCACATTTGATTATTTAAAAAATTATGCACTTGCTAAAGTAGAAGTGGATCTTAATAGAGATTTATTTAAGAGACTTAGAGATTCTGATTTTAGCCAATTGCAAGAAAGTCCAATGGCGAGGAACATATTCCGGATAACCAATGATATTACTAGCGTAGCCACGATAATAAATGTTACTTTAGTCCATCTTATAAATGCTGTTTTAAGAATAATTTTTATAACAATTATTATAATTATAATTAACCCTGTCTTTTTGTTGATTGTCCTTGTTTATCAATTTTTAGTTATAGCCAGAATGAAATTATTAGTAAAACCTCTCGAGGAATTAAAAAGATTAGGCTTAGAGAGAGGGGAAGATATTTATCGCGCTCTTAATAATTTCTTTTCGCATATTTATCTTATGAAGGCATTTGCCACTATTGGCAGAGAGATAACAAATTATATGCACAACTTGCTTGATTTGATTAGATTGGATATGAAAGAAGCGCGCCTAAGAGGCATTTCCAATTTTCTAGTTTCATTTGTGGATAAAATATTTTTTGGAATTCTAGCGTTTTATGCAGCTTATCTGGTGCTAAAGGGGAATATTACCTTTGGCACTATGGTGGCAACTTTACTCTATATCTCGCAAGGCATTGTCGCCTACTCTACTTTAATCAACATGAGTGAAGAATTGGTGCTTAATAAAGTTTCCTTAGAAAGGGTAGCAAGTTTATTTGATAAATCAGTTACTAGGAAGCGCAGCCCTCGAGATTTGGCTCGGCCAGTTGATATCAGAAAGATTGAATTTAAAAACGTAAGTTTTGCTTATCAGCCCGATAGAGAACTCCTAAAGAATATGAGTTTTAGTGTTGACGCCGGTTCGCATATCGGTTTGGTGGGTTACTCCGGATGCGGTAAGACAACCCTCTTAAATTTAGTATTGGGCCTTTATAAACCAAAAGGAGGAACAATAATAATTGGCAATAATGAGTTAGGTGATATAGATTCAAAATATCTACTTGGTAATTTTGGCGTTGCTTTGCAAGAGCCATTTCTTTTTGATGATAGCATCTCTAATAATATCTCTTATGCCTTAAGGGATATTTCTCAAAAAGATATTATTGAGGCGACGCAAATCGTAGGAGCATCGACTTTCGTTGAGTCGCTTCCTCAGGATTTTGATACAGTAGTGGGTGAAAATGCTTATAAAATTTCTCAAGGACAAAAACAGCGCATCGCTATTGCCCGCGCCATCATAAAAAAGCCACAGGTTTTAATCTTAGATGAAGCGTTGTCTTCCTTAGATCCAGCTTCAGAGATGGAAATAATTGAATTAATAAAGAGAAAATTTTATGACTCCACTATTATAGTGGTTTCACATAGGTTGACTACGATACAGGCTATGGATTTAGTATATTTTTTTCAGAGTCCTACTATTATGCGCGTAGGCCGACACAACGAGTTACTTGAGAAGTCAAAGGAGTATAAAGAATTTTTTAAATTAAAGCCATATGGGTCTTCTGACTAAAAATAGAATTGTAACCGATATCAAAAATATAAAAGAGAAGCTATATATGCATTCGCTTAAAGATGGCCAAAATATCGACGTCTGTGTGCACGGGGATAGTATGTATCCTTATATTAAGGATTACGATATTTTAACCATCGCGCCCAATATAGATAAAATTTTACATCTGGGGGATATCGTAGCTGTTAGGCATGCCGAAAGAGAGGATGATACCTATTTTAATTACATCCATAGATTAGTTAAAATCACATCAAGGAATGACCAGCCACTTTTTTTTACCAAGGCAGACAATGCGGCAAAATGCCTGGAAGGTTACTTTGTTAGGCGCCAGATACTCGGTAAGGTCATTACTATAAAACGCAATGGTACTATCATTAACACTCAGACCATCTCTCATAGAATATTTAACCGGCTATCCGCTTACTTTTCTCTTAGGGCGCCTTTATTGTTTAAAATAATAAATAATTTTTTCTGCCTTATTTTGGAATATCCTTTATTAGTCAATAAAATGCTAAAGCGCTTTCAATGCGCTGACCCGCTTTTTTTCAATGCCCAGCAGCTGGTCATTGCTGTTAATGCTGGTATTAACAATATAGAAAAAAGGAATAATGCCTTAAACTTAATTAAAGAAGGAGTACGCTGGAATAGGTTTTGCGATATGGTTATAGACAATGGTAGAAGTGAAGAAATAATAAAATCCCTAAAAACCTTGACAGATTTTATTAAAGTGCCAACATTTGTTTTTGAGCGCTTACAACGTTTCCAGATAGAATCAATTGGCCTAAGCGAGCAGCATTACAGGCAATCTTTAATGATTCTTGAAATATTTTCTCAAGCGCAAATTAAGGCAATCCCCTTAAAAGGTACATATTTATCCAAAAGACTTTATGGCGATATTTCAATGCGGGGTATGAGTGCAGATATAGATTTTTTGATAAAAGAGGAAGATGAGGCGATAGCAGTAGGATTACTTGAAAAAAATGGCTATAAACAGGTCGAGGAAGAAAAATATAAAACTTGGCGCTGGAATAAATTATTTATAAAAAAGGATTCTTTCCCGCTTCATTTGCTCTGGGATATAACCATGATGAAGAGGAGCAAAGAGAGGATAGAAGGATTTTGGAAGGAAGCAAAAAAAATAAATTTAGAAGCAGCAAACAGAGCATTTTTTTATTATGAATGGCCGGATGAAACTTTATTGCTTTATCTTTGCGTAGATTTAGTGAATAGCCGTGGTTATAGAAGCATAAAATATTTCTATGAGATAGCAACCTTAATAGAAAAATCTAAAAATAGTTTTGATTGGGATTCATTTATAAAAAATGCAATTGAATATCGGATAGATAATTCTGTTTTTGCCGCACTCCATCAGACAAAATATATTTTAGGCACAGGTGTGCCTGATTATGTTCTATCCAGACTTAAGCCAGGAATTCTTAAAAGATTATTGATAAAGATTTTTTTATCTCGTTGCGTCATTTTTAATGCAAATTTTAGGAGGAGGGTTCTGGAGGGATTCTTAAGTTATGTTTTTTTTGAAATATTGGAAGCAGGCAGTATAGAAGATTGTCTCAAAATTATAAAAAGACTGTTTCCCCCGCCTCAAGAAGTCGGGTGGTCAAAATGGCAATATGCGATTTACATATTAAGAAGATTCAGCAGGTTATTTAATAAAATTAAATCGGTCATTTCCCGGCATTAACCATTTATTATGAAAGCAGTTTTAATCTTTCCACCCTTTAACCTTGATTTGCCCAGTTATATTCCATTCGGCATTTCTTCTCTGAAGAGTTATGTTGAGTTAAACTCTGAACATGAGATTAAATGCTTTGATTTTAACCAAGAATTCTTCTTTAACGCGCTTAGTGACACTAAGGTATTGGACATTTGTATTTATTGCAAAAGAACCAAAGCAGGCTGTGCCCAGTCTAAACAAAAAAATAAATTTGATGAAGAGATGCAATTTAAGAAATCCTCGCTATATTTACTTACGCTGTTAAAAGACCCAACCCTTGATTATCGGCTAAAATGTAAAATAAGGCATTCGATTTCTAAGTTTTACAAAAATTTTGTCGATTGCTGGATATGGATTATAAGCAGTAGAATAAGTAGTAATAGTAATAAAGACTTAGATAGAATATTTAGATATTATATGGAAAAAGTAATCTTTGAGCAGCCGGATATTATTGGCTTTTCGCTTTTTTCTTATTCACAGCTTGCCTTTTCTCTTTATTTAGCAAAATTGCTAAAAAATTCCTCTAATAGGACAATAATCTTTGGTGGGCACATAATTAGCATTATGAGCCAAGAAAAAAGAAGCATGCTTTTAAATAATTATAACTTTATTGATTATCTAATCGAGAAGGAAGGAGAGCTGGCTTTACTGGGATTATTAAACCAAAAGCCTCGAGAGAGGGTTCCTAACTTGATCTATTTAGAAAAGAATACTATTAAGACAAATAGACTCATGGCAGTTAACGATATTAATAAATTACCAGCGCCAGATTACTCTGATTTTGATATTGATAAGTATATTTTACCCAGCAGGGTGCTATTATTGTCAACTTCCAAGAATTGTCCTTGGAATAAATGTATCTTCTGCAGCTCACCCTTGTCTTTTAATAAGGGATTTAGGCAGAAAAAACCAGCCTTAGTCATCAAAGACGTGAAGATGCTAATAAATAAATATAGGACAAATATTTTTTTCTTTATTGATCCCTGTTTAACTGTTGGATATCTCGAGAGGTTGTTACGAGAAGTTAGAAAATCCGGTCTTAAAATTAATTATGGTTTATGTTTGCGTTTTGAGAAGAAGTTGAAAGACAAGAAATTTATGAAAGCATTGTATGAATCAGGATGCAGGTATATCCAACTTGGCGTTGAAACATTAGTATCTCGAGTATCAAAGATCATAAATAAAGGCATAGACGTCAATAACTTTGAGGAAACATTGATAAATTGCAAAAGAAATAATATTTACTGCCATATTACAGCTATTTTTGGATTGCCTTTTCAATATAAAAAAGACATCGAAAAAGAGATAAGAGAATATAGGCGATTATCAAATAAAACTGATTTTACATTTGAGATTAATATGTTAAGTGTGATATGCGGGACAACGATTCATAAGAGTTTTAAAAAGTATGCCATGAGGATTAAAAAACAACGCCTTGCTAATCTTAACGGCAATCCACTTAGCCAGTTACTTCGCGAGCCAAGGTATGAGTCAGCTTGTATTAATTCTCGTTCTTTACGCAGACTTTTTTTAAAAGCCAATAAAGAGATAAATAAGGACAGGACATTTAGAGATGTTTGCAGAGATGACATATTTTTGGCAGATATTAATTCCTATAGAACTAAAGCCGCCTCATAATCCCTCCCTTTCAAAAACCCAGAGGATTTTTAAGTTACTAACCCATTATTGTTCTTTAACTTCTGTTAAATTTCCTTGACATATCTCTTTACCTACATTAAACTTAAATAAAATGGGTAATTATGAGTAAAATAGTAAGTTTTATACTCGGCTAATGTATAAAGAATATTGGAAGTTAAAAGAGAAGCCTTTCGAAAATACACCTGACCCGCGCTTTATTTACTATTCGGTTAAGCATGAAGAAGCGATAAGCCGGATGCTTTATTGCATAAGGGAAAAGAAAGGTGCTGGCATGCTTACTGGTGATTATGGCTCAGGCAAAACGCTCCTCTCCCGCGTGCTACTGAAAGAATTAAGCACTGAGAGATATACAGATGTGTTAATCTTTAATCCGGTCTTAAGCCCCATAGAATTTTTAAAAGAGATTGCCTACCAGTTGGGTAAAGATAATGTGCCGGATAACAAAGTGGATATTCTTCATATCCTAAACGGCATGCTTTACGATAACTATTCCAAAGGCAAAGACACGATAATTTTAATAGATGAGGCCCAGGCAATTGTAAGTGATGAAGTTTTTGAAGAGCTTCGGCTTATACTTAATTTCCAGCTTAACAATGCTTTCTTGTTGACCCTAATTCTTCTTGGCCAACCAGAATTAGTCAAAAAGATAAATAGTATTCCTCAGCTTAATCAACGTGTGGCAATTCGTTATTATCTTCCGGGGTTAGATGAGAGAGAGACTTATGAATATATTAAGCATAGATTAAATGTTGCTGAAAGAACGGCCCCAGTGTTTGATGACCATAGCCTGCGGTTAATTTTTAGGGCTTCACGCGGCATTCCGCGCATTATTAATAATATCTGCGACATGTCTTTATTAGTGGGTTTCGGGGCAAAAAAGGACTTAATAGACGAAGCGATTGTTAAGGAAGTTATTAGAGATATGGAAGAGGGTCAGATTAAAGAGATAAGCTCTCCTCCCTTGCACAGGCTATAAAATATGATAAGAATAGCTGATATAATTGGCGGCTCTTCGGAAGAAGATAAAGAAAAGAAAGAAAAAGAACGCCAGGAGAAACAGAAAGAGCCCACCCCGCCACCTAATGTAGAGTTGATAAAAAACCAGACCCAATTCTCTTCTTTGGTGCCACCTACCCCTTTAGAAAAACAAGAGCCTTCCTTGTTAGAATTGTCTAAGTCAATGTTAGACAGAGTCAAATTAGAAGACCCAAAAGAATCAAAAGTTCTCTATGAAACCATAATTAATTCTTTACAAGAGGTCTGTAAGGATCTGGTGTTAAATCAAGGCATTGAATTAGATTCGCTAAACAATAGTTTGAATTCGCTCATTGACCAGATTGCTTTAGGCAATGAACAATTCCTGGTATTAGTTAATAACCCTTGCCCACCTAAGTATATTTTTCCTCATATGGTTAATGTCGCGGTACTTTCTATATTCTTAGGCCGACAAGTGGGCTTAAACAAATCCCGTCTCTTAGAGCTAGCCTTAGGCGCACTTTTGCATGATGTGGGTTTACTTCAGTTCGAAGAGATAATTTATGCAGCACGTAAAATAACAAATGAGGAATATGAACAAGTCAAGCGGCATCCTGTCTTAGGAGCCAAACTGCTAGAGAAACAGAAAGGAATATCTAAAAATATTTTATCCATTGTCTCTGGTCACCATGAGCGCAGTGACGGTTCAGGATATCCACTTGGCCTTAAGGCTGACAAGATAGATGAATCTACTCAGATTGTTTGTTTGGCTAACGCCTACGATTCTCTAATTCATAAGCGGCCATTCAGAGAGCGCCTCTTAAATGAACAGGCAGTTAAATTATTGGTGGAGAGAAAGGCGTCATTTAACAGCCGTCTTTTAAAATTTTTCATAGAGGCAATTTCAATTTACCCCGTGGGTTGTTGGGTAAAATTAAGTTCTGGCGATATTGCCAAGGTCGTTGGTATAAATAAATCTTCTCTCCTGAAACCACTGGTGCAACTTTACTTTGACAAACATGAGAAGCGCTTAGAGACGGAAAAAATAGTTGATTTAAGCAAGCAACCCAACCTCTATGTTAAAGAGCAGGTTTTAGATGAGATGATAGAATTGAAATTAAAGGTTTGAATATGTATAGGATGATTTTTTTGCTGTTAATAACAACATTTTCGTTGTTTGCTTGCTCGGCGCCAAATTCTCAGCTTAAATCACCTGAGGCGAAGTCAACTGAGAATGCTACTCGAGCAATGGCTCCCAATTTCGAATACCGAATCGGAGATTTTGATAATCTGGAAATTAAGGTATGGGAAGGGGCGATGACTCCTGTGGCTAAAAAAGAAGAAGAGGCAAAAGAACACAGGGAATATCGTATATCCCGAGGCGATACTTTAAATATCTATGTCTGGCAATGGGCGGATTTAAATCGTGACATTATCGTGCGGCCTGACGGCAGGATTTCTTTTCCATTAGTGGGAGATATACTCGCGGAAGGACTAACCCTTACAGAACTTGATGACCTAATGACAGAAAAGTTAAAAGCCTATATTAAATATCCAGAAGTTTCGATTATGGTTATGGATTTTGGTCAGAGCGGATTTGGTTCAAGCAAAATTTTAGAACAGTTGCCTCAAAAGATTATCGTGCGGCCTGACGGCAGGATTTCTTTTCCTTTTGTAGGAGAGATTATGGCCAGGGGTTTAACCTTACCTGAGTTAGACGATAAGCTCACCATTGAGTTAGCAAAATTCATTGTTTCTCCAGAAGTCTATATAAATTTGGCTCAGATTGGCGGAAAAAGGGTAATAGTTTTAGGAGAGGTCCATTCCCCAGGGGTTTTTAAGCCTCAAGATAATGCTCGCATCCTTGATGTAATTGCTTTGGCCGGAGGCTATACAAAAGATGCCGCGTTGGGCACTGTAATTTTGATCAGAGGCGGATTATCTGATCCGAGGCCGGAAAAAATAAATTTGGCCAATATTATGAAGCGAGGCGACTTAAGACAAAATGTATATATCCAACCAGAAGATATTGTCTTTGTTCCAAAAAATATAGTTGCTGATGTTAACTATATTCTTGAGCAACTGCTTGGTCCTTTGAAGAGTTCTGGGGCAGCGACCACTTCTATTAAGACTATTAGGGAGAGGGCTACACCGTTTCTTGCCACAGGGACAGTTGGCCGATAAAAATTTTATGCCAGCATATGAATTAAATTTTAGAGATTATTTGCGTATCCTGCGAAAGAGATATTGGATACTTGTCTTGGCAGTTGTTTCTACAACAGTTTTAGTTTTAATTTACAATAGTTTTCAGAAATCAAAATACAAAGCAGTGGTTACCGTGCGTATTGAAGAGAGAAAGACATTAGTCGGTGCGATAATGAACAGCCCAGTTTATTTTAGAAGCGGAGTGGGTGATTATATAGCATCGGAAATAAGGGTAATTAAAAGCCGTCCCGTAGCAGAGGCGTCGGCAAGGCGCATGGGCTGGATTAAAGATACTATGGATATTGCTCAGAAAGACATAGTTATAAATGGGACATTGAATCTTATTTCGGTCGAGCAGGAGGAAAAGACCGATTTGGTAAAAATTATTGTTACCTCTATTGATGCGCAGCGAGCTGCCGGCTTAGCAAATACTGTTGCTATTGTTTACCAAGAAGAGAATTTAAAACAGAAAAATCGTGAAGCACGCACTAGTAGAGAATTTATTGAAAAACAACTTATCCAAGCGGAAGGAAAACTAAAGATAGCCGAAGACACATTTAAAACATTTAGAGAAAAAGAAACAGCCACAGGTGTTGGCGTAGCGCTATCTAATAGATTAGGCGAATTGCAAACACAACTTTCACAGTTGTTGACTAAAGCTACCGAACAGCATCCTGAGGTATTGAGGGCTAAAGAGGAAATTGCTAATATTGAACAGCAACTAAAAAATTTACCTGAGAGTGAATTAGAGTATGTTCGCCTAAATCGTGATGTTGAAGTAAACGATAAGGTATACAGAATGCTTAGGGACAAGGTAGAAGAGGCAAGAATCGCTGAGGCAGAGAAGGTGTCTGACGTAACTATAGTTAATCCAGCCGGAGAAAGAGGATTTCCGGTTGGCGCTAATAAAGCGAGAAGTTCATTGATAGGCTTGTTGATGGGTTTAGTGATTGGATTTACCATGATACTTGTTAGCGAAAATTTAGATACCTCTATCGCGACCATCGAAGATGTAGAGAGTTTTATAAAACTTCCTGTCTTGGGAGTTATACCTTCTGTGAAGAGAGAAAAAGAAGAGAAAGATAAACTTAAACCTAAATCTTTGACTTCCGATAGGTGCGATATAGCTTTTACGGTTTGTCTAGAACCTAATTCTCCTTTTACCGAGGCATTTCGAATATTGAGGACAAATTTAAAGATAGAGAAGAGCACAAAGACAACCTTGTTGATTACTTCTACTGGTCCGCGAGAAGGCAAGACAATGATTTTGTCTGCCTTGGGATTGGTACTATCTCAGATGGGCTTGAAGACGTTATTAGTGGACACTGATTTACGTCGGCCTTCAGTTTCGAAAGTCTTTGGTGTAGAGCGCGAACCCGGCTTAACCGACCTATTATTAAGCGGCATTAAAGAAGTAGACAAGATAATTAAAAATTTTACAGATTTCCTCATGGGCAATCTTGGTTTTGAGCAGGTTACTCAATTGCCTGGCTTGGAGTTTTTAAGCCTGCTTTCCAGTGGTGCTTTAACCAGCAGTTCAGCCGAGGTGTTAAGTTCGGACTCGATGACCCAAGTTATCAAAGAATTGAAAGATAAATTTGATGTAGTAATTTTCGATTCCCCCCCTGCTCTATCTTTGACTGATGCATCTATTCTTGCCAAGAGAGTAGACGGCGTTATTATTGTATATGAAGTTGGCAGGACTAGCCGCGATGCGCTACTGCGCACAAAGATTCAGCTTGAATCTATGGCAGCCAAGATGTTAGGAGTTATTTTAAATCATACTCGGCCGCAGACAGAATTTCAGACAAGTTACTACCCTTATTATAAATCTTATAAGTATAGATATTATTACACTGATAAAGAAGAAGGTAAAAAAATACAAAAAACTGAGGATGCCATAACATAGAAAAACGCCAAAATTTATTATTAGGAAGCTAACTTTTAGATTACCAAATTAAGAGGGATAATACCCTCTTTGTTTTTAATAAGATGAGATTTAAGAGAATCGGCCAAGCCAACCTTAATGCCTTAATTATCCCGGCAGCAATAGTTTTATTATTTCTGCTTATCCCATTTCTGTTTGGGTTTAATCCTGAAAAACAGCTCATAATAGCCGCAGCAATTGCGGCTTTTCTTGTCGCCCTGATAAATACCAATGCAAGTTTGATAATGCTTATATTTTCAATGTTGCTGTCACCGGAATTCTCGGTAGGTGAGTTAGGCCCGAGAGCCATTGCTATTCGTTTAGATGACCTATTGCTTTTGGTAATATCTTTTACCTGGTTGGTAAAAATGGCAATTAATAAGAAATTAGGACTTTTAAGAGTAACTCCCTTAAATGCACCCTTACTTTCCTTTATAGCAATTTGCATTATCTCGACCTTATTGAACTTAGCAGAAGGCGAGAGAGAGATTACGTTAATAAGGAGCATTTTTTATATTATTAAATATTTTGAGTATTTCCTTCTCTTTTTTATGGTTACCGACAATATACAAAGCTCTAAAGATATCAAAAGATTTACCTTGTTTCTTTTTATTGTCTGTATCTTAGTTTCAATTTCTACTTATCCGCAAATTGTCCTGGCAGAAAAAACCACCGCGCCATTCGAAGGAGGCCATGGCGGAGAGCCTAATACATTGGCTGGCTACCAGATATTGTTATTGGCAATTTCTACCGGTATACTTCTATATGCTAAATCTAACCTTTGGCAATTCTCAAGTATAGCCCTTATTTTATTTACCATGCCCTCATTTTTCTATACTCAGTCCCGAGGCGGATATCTGGGGTTTATTTTTATGTACCTCGCCTTAATAATATTGACAAGAAGAAAAAAGGCGATACTTATAATGATACTGATCGCAGCTGTATTCTTCATCCCCTTGGTTACTCCTGAGTTAATAAAAACTAGGATTAATAGAACTTTTACGGATCCCGGCAGAGATTATACGGTCTTTGGTAAACGTATACACTTAGAGGACTCAGCAGCAAACAGAATAGAATCCTCAAAAGAAGTGTTTAAAAAATGGGCAGAAAGGCCGATCTTGGGTTATGGTGTTACTGGCTTGAAATTAATCGATAATCAATATACGCTGGTATTGGGCGAAACTGGTTTGATAGGAGTTGTGATATTTGTTTGGTTATTAGCTATGATTTTCAAGACTTCAATGACAGGCCTAAAGCAAGCTGATGATGCGTGGTCGCAAGGATTGATTGTAGGCTTCCTTGCTGGATTTGTTGGGCTATTGGGCCATGGTTTTTCTGCCTCAACATTTATTATTGTGCGAATCATGGAACCATTTTGGTTTATTGCCGCTATGATTAATGTTTTGCCAGAGGCCAAATCCGAAGAAAAGTAAAAATCTCTTTTAATTCACTTTGTATATGCACAACGAACATTTCTTTATTAGACCAGTAAAATTTATAATAATAAATTTCTGTTTCTATTGCGGGATTTTTAGGATTTTTAAGTTTATTCATAACAAAAAAGAGTATGTTCCAATTGTTCTTTATCACAGAGTCATGGATAGTCTTTATACTAAGACAGGAATCTCCTCATTTGCCTTAAGAGGTTTGGCTATTTCTAAATCAAGTTTTCAAAAACAGATTGCTTATCTGAAAAAAAATTACGAAATAATAAGTTTAAAACAATATTTGGGTAGAAAGAAAAACAATGAAAGCCTTAAAGGTGTTGCAGTTATTACCTTTGATGACGGATTCAAGGATTTTAAAGAAGTGGCTTTAGAGATACTCGAAAAAAATAAATGCCCGGCAACAGTTTTTGTTATAGGAAAGAATGAGCATAGAAATTTTTGGCGTTCAGAGCTTTACGCAATTTTAGACTTATCAAAAAAAAGAGAGCATAAATTTATAACCGCCGCCGGTCTGCCTATTAACATATCCTTAATAGATGGAAAACATAAATATGAAAGTCTGCTTTTATTATTAGAATATATGGATAAAATTTCTGATGAGAATAGAAAAGTTGCGCTTTTAAAACTAAAAAAAGAATTGGATGTTTATGAGGATGATATTTTAGGAAATCTATTTCTTGGAAAAGAAGATTTAAAAATATTGGTTGAGGCAGGCATAGAGATAGGGGCGCATTCGCTATCACATAAAGATTTGACGTTACTAAAAGAAGAAGAGCTTAAAAAAGAAATAGATGAATCAATTGATTACATAAAATCAATTAAAGGCAGTAATGAGATATATTTTTCTGTGCCTTTTGCTAAGATCAATAATAAAGTGTCTGACTATTTGAAATCAACAAATCTAAGTTGCGTGCTAATCTGCCAAGGTAGATTGAATAGAAAAGATGAAGATATATTTAAATTGAAGAGGTTGTTCATACATAACGGCAATCTGGCGCAATTTGCCTATCAAGTTTGTGGAGCACAAATGTTTTTCAATAGAGTGATTAGGTAAGATGGGTAGGAGCATTACTTTAAAATATCAGGTACTTGGCGGCATTGGCTGGGTTAGTTTATCGCAATTTTTGCGCTATCTCTTTCAATTCGCTTTTATCGCTATTTTAGCCCGCTTGTTATCTGTTGATGATTTTGGCATTATGGCAATAGTAATGGCGTTTACAGCGCTTTCGCTTAGTATTGGCGATTTAGGGTTAAGCGCAGCAATTGTCCAAAATAAAAATCTTAAGCAAAATGCCCTCTCATCTGCATTGTGGGTTTGCGCCCTGGCTGGCTCGGCACTTTTTGTAATTATGATTAAGGTTGCACCGGTAATTTCCCATTTCTTTCATAAAGAAATTATTAATTCAGTTATAACGGTGTTCTCACTAAAATTTATCATTGATTCCTTCGGCATAGTGGCTGATTCACTGCTTAGAAAAGAGCTCTTGTTTAGGAAAGTGGCAGTTATTGAAATTTGCGAAACCTTAAGTTTTGGCCTCATTTCGATAGGCTTGGCCTTTAATGGTTGGCGGGTTTGGAGTTTGGTTTACGGGTATATTTTTAGCAGTCTACTGCGAGTCTGTCTTTTATGGATAATTTACCCTTGGAGGCCTAATTTAAGTTTGAGCTTGAATAGCTTGAATGAATTAATTAGGTTTGCTAAGAATATGTTTAGTTATAAAGTTACTAATTATCTAATTTCAAATATAGACAGGATTATAATAGGAAGGTCCCTAGGAAGTTTGACTTTGGGCTATTACTCTATGGCTTATAATATCTCTAATTTTGCTCGAGAGAAAATTTCTGGCATAGTGAATAAAGTAGCTTTTCCAGCTTTTTCCAAGATACAAGAGGATAAAGAGCAATTAATGAGGGCCTATCTAAAAATTATAAAATACGCTTCAATAATAATCTTCCCTTTACTTTGCGGTCTTATTCTATTGTGTCCGGAGTTTGTCAGATTTGCCTTTAGCGAGAAATGGAATGCAATGGTTGTGCCTTTACAGTATTTATGCATTGCAGGTATGATATCTAGTATAACAACTTTTGTAGGATTAATTTTCCTTGCTAGCGGCCACGCAGAAATCGAATTCCACCTTTCGATTATTTCTTTATTTGCCTTGATATCGACCATCGTAATAACATCCAGATTAGGCATTACAGCTGTGGCAATTGGAATTTGTGTATATTCTTTACTTATAAACATAATTGCCTATATATTTGTCAGGCGCCTAGTTAGAATAGACTTAATCAGTTATGTAAATGCTCTTTTGCCGGCAATAATCTATTCAGCAGTTATGCTAATAGTTCTTAAGTTGTTCTTGCTGTTAGTGAAAATAAACTTTTCTTTACCGGATGTCTTCCTGCTTATCAGCTCGGCGATATTGGGTATGTCGATTTATTTAGCCGGGCTATACATTTCTAACGTCCAAATATTCAGGGAGATAATCGATATTTTTTGCAATAAATATGAACAAAATATTTAAAAACCTGCACCGAAAAATAGTGTCAAAAATTAAGGCATTGGATAAAACTACGCACTATAGAATTGGAAATATTTTCAGAGAGCTTACTAATATAAACACGCCTAGATATTGGGACCGCATGTTTTCAAAAAAAGACAATTTCCTGCGGGATTTTCCTTATCGGCCGCTAACTGAAATTTTACCCAAGGATAGACCTTTTATGCTTTTAGATATAGGTTGTGCTATGGGCGACGGTTTAAATCTCCTAAAAACCTATTTTCCTAAAGCCCAATTTAGTGGCGCAGACATAAGCCCTGTAGGAATAGAGAAGGCAAGATCCAAAACAACAGATGTTGATTATTTTGTTTTGGATATCAGGACAGGAGTGCCGCCTAAAAAATATGATTTTATAATTTTAATACATGTCTTGGAGCATCTTAACGACCCTTTTGCTGTTGTAGACAAATGCTTAAAATTTATAAATGATAGTTTAATTATCTGCACTCCGTACATAGAAAAATTTGATAATCCACGGCTTTACCTTAGCGGAGAGCATAGATATCTATTTAATGAGCATTCGTTTGAAAAATACAATTACGAAATTTTAAGAATCAGCGAACATATAGAGGCAGGCGGGTATAAGTATATATTATATAGAATAAAGCCTTAATTTTTTTATGAAGTTTTTTAATAGGATATCTAATTTATTGTTAAAATCAGAGATTCATTGGCTACCGCGATATTACACCTTATTCAAATTAGCTAAATTTAATAAGGGACAGATTGTCTTAGACGCTGGTTGTGGCCAAGGCATAGTTACTTTGGGACTCGCTCGAAAAGGCGTAAGGGCAATTGGAATTGATAGCTCAATTGAGAGGATAAGAGAGGATAGGGGATTTAGTAAAACTTTAGAACTTAGCGATAGGCCGTATTTTATTGTCTCTGATTTGCGTAATTTAGCCTTACGCGATAATTCTATTGATGCCATTATTTCTTTGGATGTTTTGGAGTATATAAAAGAGGATTATTTAGCGATAAAAGAGTTTTTTAGGGTGATTAAATCCGCTGGCAGGTTGCTAATCTCTTTGCCTGAGGATTATCCTTGCAGCGCAAATTTATTTTTTTTGCAACGAATTATAAGAAAGATTATTCCTAATTTTTTTTATTCCAAAGATTTACCTAATGCTAAATCTTGGTTAAAAATAGATGGTGAGCATTTGAGACTCAAGTTAGGCGATGTGCGAAAATATTCTTTGGATGAGATAAGGGTTAAAACAGAGGATTTTTTTAGACTTAACTTTTATGCGTATTTTTTGAAATTATTTTCATCATTAGCGACCGATATTACTTATGGCATAAAGGGGTTTAGCAGACTTAAATTTTTATTTTTCTCCATCGCCGTAAGATTAGATTATTACTTTCAGAAATCAAAGCGAGGATATGGATTATTCGTAGAACTAGTGAAAAAGTAAGTCATTAGTTTTGGAGGCAAGTAGATTTGTCTAAAAGAGGTAAGATAGTTTTAATAAATCCATCTTATTTGGAATTTTCAAATGCTATACATGGCTCAGAATGGGTTTCTCCTCCCTTAGGATTAGGATATATTGCCAGCGTTTTACTTCGTAGCGGATATGAAGTAGAAATAATCGATATGGCTGTGCAAGAATTTGAAGAGAAAAAACTAAAAGATTTTCTGCTTTTTAAAAGTCCTGAGATAGTCGGAATCACTTCTACCACGCCAGCAATTAAAAAAGCGCTCAACATTGCCAGCATGGTAAAAGGCATTTTACCTAACACTTTGGTAGTGCTAGGCGGGGTTCATCCTACTTGTTTTCCTGAGGAACTGATTAGGCAAGAGGAGATTGATGTTGTAGTCCAAGGCGAGGGAGAACTTACCTTTTTAGAACTAGTTGAACTCACTCTGGAAAATTCGGAAAAAAGATTCTTTGTCTGTGGAACTGTTCAAAAGAGCGATGGAAAGATAATATTTAATCCCCGACGTCCATTTATAGAAGATCTTGATTCGTTACCTTTCCCAGCGCACCAGCTTTTTAACCTTGCGAGGTATAGGCATCCTTTAATGAGAAGCAATAAAACCGCTGCCATATTAACAAGTCGAGGATGCCCTTTTAACTGTACATACTGCAATAGAGGTGTTTTTAATAGACGATACAGAATGCGTAGCCCCGAAAATGTAATTGAAGAAATCGAATATTTGATTAATAAGCATTCCGTATTTGATTTCGCTTTTATTGATGATAACTTCACCTTGGATAGGAGCCATATCGAAGGGATATGCAATGGTATAGTAAAGAAAGGGCTAAAGATTAAATGGTCAGCCCCAAACGGGGTGCATGCAAAAACAATAGATTTTGAGTTAGCAAAGTTAATGAAGAAATCCGGATGCTATTCATTATCTTTCGGCATTGAGTCCGGTAATCAGAAAACCTTAGACTATATAAAAAAGAATATAGATTTAGCTACTATCAGAGGGGCTTTTGAGGTATGTCGCAAGGTAGGGATAGAGACGGTAGCTTTTATAATAATCGGCTTTCCCAACGAAAACAGAAATGATATTGATAACACCTTGCACTTTTTGAAAGATATTAAGGTTGACATTGCAGATTTTCATATCCTTATCCCGCTTCCCAAAACAGCCATTTATGAGGAATTAAAAAATAGAAACTATATATTAGAAGAGGACTGGTCAAAATATACGTTTCATAACGAACCTATTTTTAGGACAGATTTTTTTTCTCCAAAAGAAATATTTTACGAGTACAAGCGCGCATATCGTAAATTTTACCTTAGGCCTGGTTATATTCTTTCTAGAATTAAGCGAATAAGTTCATTGCAGGAGATTAAAAACGATATAAGAGGTCTCATGACAATATTAACTAGTTTTAGAAATAGGGCTAGTGTATGAAGATATCAGCGGTGATCCCGGCATATAATGAAGAAGAGAATATCTTAATCCTAGTTAAGAGATTCAAAAATGTATTTGCAGAATTAAATATAGATTTTGAAATAATAATAGTAGTTCAAGGAGAAGATGGCACCATTGAAAAGCTTAAAAATCTGCAAGACTCTGGATTATTAGAGCTAAAATTAATATATTTTAGAGAACCCCTGGGGGTAGCTAAAGCCTTTAAAATTGGTTTTGATGCAATTGCGGCAGATACGACTCATATTTTGACGATGGATGGTGACCTTAATCATCAACCGGAAGAATTACCGCATTTTTTGAAAGCTATTGATCAAGAGAATGTAGATATCGTTATAGGCTCCCGCTACGTTAAAGGCGGAATGATGCATGGTCTTCCGACCTGGAAATATTTACTCAGCAGGTTGGTTAATAATATCCTTTCTCATCTGACTAAATTGCATGATATAAAAGACAAGACATCAGGTTACCGTCTTTGCAAAAGAGAAGTTATTGATAAAGTTAAAAATAGAGTGCGAGCTAAAAACTTCGATTTTTATGTTGAATTTCTAATTTGGGCTCAAAAAAATGGATTTAAGATGGTAGAAATACCTATTATATTTAAATACCGCAGGGAAGGCAGAAGTAAGATGGGTAAGATTGATACATTCTTAAGGTATATGAAGCTTTTTATTAGACTAGAAGCAGGAGAATTTAATGACAAATAGCCAGAATAATTTGAGGCCGAAAATTAAGACAAAATATCTATTAGCCATTCTTTTTTTGATATCCATTTTGGCAAAATTGTTAGCAGCGTTTCCAATAACATCACCTGGCCATGCCGACCCCAGTTATTATTATTCTGTCGCTGAGAATTTATATAATGGCAGAGGATTTCAAATTGATTACATATGGCATTTTTTAAAAAAGTGGTCCAGTTTAACTCACCCCAGCAATGATTGGTGGATGCCTCTAAACTCTATACTAATATTCCTTTCCTTTAAATTATTTGGTCTTTCTATCTTAAGCTCATTAATGCCTAATATCTTGCTAGGCTCTATCTTGCCTATCCTTATTTATTTTATCTCTAAAGAATTGGTTGACGATAATAATATAGCTCTACTCGCCGCCATATTAACATTGGCTAACCCAGTCCTATTTATTAATTCTTTGACGCTTGAGACTATTGTGCCCTATGTGTTTTTCGTGGGTATTGTATTTATATTAACATGTAAGACGATAACTAAACAGCATAGTAAACTATACATTTGGATGCTCCTAGGTTTTTTTCTGGCTGTTTGCCACCTTATTCGCTTAGATGCATTTATTTTAATAATAGCAATAAATCTATTTTTTATCTATTCTAAGGTCAAGAATCATAATCTGGCTTATCGTTATTTGCTATTTATGAATTTATCATACCTCATGGCCATGATGCCATGGTTTATCAGAAACTATTATGTCTTAGGCAGTATATTGCCATCATATCTTAGCAAGGGTATATTTTTAAAAACCTACGAGGCATTATATTCCTATGATTTCAGCTTAGCTCGGAAAGAGTACTTTGAATTGCCGCTCACTAGCATAATATATTTAAAAATAGTACAGCTTATGAATTGTTTTAATTCCTTAATATCTAAATATGTTATGTCATTGTTTGTGTTTATTTATCTAGGCTTAATCGTAAATCGTAATAAAATTAAATTAATACCAGTCGCTTTATATTTTTTATTATTTGTAAGTTTTTTTATGGCTACCTCTTTTGGTTTGGATACTAATACGCTGCCATCATTATTGCTATTTTTTATTCCTTTAGCTTCTCAGGGGCTAGTATTGACAGCAGATATTTATGAAAAACATTTAAATTCTAAGAAGGGAAGATTGTTGTGGTCTATTGTATCTATTTTGGTTTTTTATAATATTATTCTTATAGGTTTTGACCTAAAAGCAAGATATCGCGACGATCGAAAGTTGTATAAGCAATATAGCGAGTTGGGCCTATACTTAAAAAGCCACTATAATCCAGATGATATTGTAATCATGACTAGAAACCCTTGGGAATTTAATTACTTCACAAAAGTGAAATGTGTTCAAATCCCCTATGAAAATTTAGATACGCTGAAATTTCTAGCAAAAAAATACAATGTCACGCATCTGTTATTGCCGGCGCCACGTAGTTTTTTAGACCAAATTTATGAAGGCTTTTATAAGGATAAGGACATAGTTCTTGAATACAGACTGCTGGATTCTAATTTAAAACTTTTTCACGTAGAGAACGAGAGCAACTTATTAAAATAGATGAAGATATTAAGTATTTCTAATCTTGATATTTGGCCTGCCGGTGAGAAGAAAGGTATTCCTTCGATATATTTTTCCCAAAAAATATTTAGAGAAAGGGGGCATGAAATTTATTTTTTGTGCCCGGCAAATAATAATAAAAGCGGCTATACAGATTATCAGGGCATTAGAATTTCTAGATTTAAAGTGCCGTTCGCTTCATTATTTAACTTGATATCTATTTTACGGCTAGATAGATTCTGGAGTCATTTGCTGAGTACGTTTTTTTCAAATCTCCAATGGTTTCTTTTCCAGTTTTTTTGCTTTTTTTGGGCAATTAAATCAGCTTTGCGTTTCAGGCCAGACCTTATTTATGTTCACAGCCTTACACCTGCATTCGTTGGGTGGCTAATAAGTAAGATATTTAAAACTAGGTTAGTAATTAGGGTATACGGCACAGACAATCTATACTGGGCTTTTAAAAAGCCATTATTGAGAATTAAGAATTTCAGAGATTACCTTGCTTTTAAGTTAGGCGCAGATTATTTCGTAATAACTAAAGACGGGACTAGGGGCGCAGATTTAGCCCAGTTATTAGGAGTAAATAAAGATAAAATATTAGATTATCGTAACGGCGTAGATTTTGATATTTATAATCCAGACCCTCACTTAAAGGAAAAAATTTGTAAAGACTTAGGCGTAGATTCAGATTCTAAGATTATCCTTTCTTTAGCCAGATTAGTTCCATTTTACGGTTTAGACAAACTTATTTCTTCGCTTCCCGAACTTTTTAGACTTAATCCCCAAGCTATTTGTGTATTTGCCGGGGATGGCCCGCAACGCAGTCAATTAGTGGAATTTGTAAAAAGAAAAAATATTGAACAAAGAGTACTTTTTCTCGGAAACATCGAGCGAGAATTAGTTGTTAAATTACTTAACATTTGCGAGGTATTTGTAGCGTTCTCAAAATATAGTAATACCAATAATTCTTTACTTGAAGCAATGGTCTGCGCAAAATGCATTGTTAGCTTAAAAGATGATACCATAAGAGAAACCCTTACGGATGGTAA
>JBFMBJ010000001.1:0-48055 GCA_040755235.1 Candidatus Omnitrophota bacterium | reverse complement strand
CTGAATTAGACGCCAGAGATAGAGAAAGAAAATTAAAACACTATGGGCAAGCAAGAGCCCATCTTAAAAACAGACTTAAGAGGTCGCTTGAGCTGTAAAATTAGTGCTGGGTTTAATTCGCAGACGCCTCGCTATGACTTATGTCGCGTTTCACGCTCCATAAGTTATCTGCTCATTAAAGGAGGGCAAATATGGATTGGGGAATGAAAAATAGATTATCGAGAATAGTTAATCCTAAAACCGGCCGCTGTGTAATGCTTGCCGTAGACCATGGTTATTTTCAGGGCCCGACAAGCGGATTAAGAAATCTGGGTGAAACTGTTAAACCGCTTCTGCCTTATGCAGATGCCTTAATGATAACCCGAGGGGCTCTGAGAAACTGGATTAATCCAGAACTCAATATACCAGTAATATTAAGGGTTTCGGGCGGACAAAGTATTTTAAAAGAACTCTCCAATGAAATAATTACTACCTCAATAGAAGATGCAATCAGGATAAATGCATCCAGTATAACCTGCTCTGTATATATCGGTGGAGAATTTGAAAAGCAGACGATTGAGAATTTAAGCAAAATTGTCAATGAAGGCGAAAGGTATGGTATACCCGTTTTAGCGGTGACAGCTGTTGGAAAAGAAATGGTTAGAGACGCGCGTTATCTCGCTTTGGCCTGTAGAATATGCGTAGAAATAGGCTGCCATATGGTTAAAACTTATTATTGCGACAACTTTCAAGAGGTAGTTGAGGCTTGCGGAAAGATTCCGGTAGTTATTGCCGGCGGTAAAAAGATAGAAGAAAAGGCTGCATTGGAAATGGCAGCAAATGCAATTAAAGCAGGTGCTAGTGGAGTAGATATGGGAAGAAATATCTTCCAATCAGATAATCCGATAGGAATGATTAAAGCAGTCAAGGCAATTGTACATGAAGGGGTTTCTGTAAATGAGGCATATAGGCTCTATAAAAGATGAAGGTCGCCGTCTACTACAATAACAACGATATCAGAATACAAGATTTACCAAAGCCAAAGATAAATGATGGAGAAATTCTTGTTAAAGTAAAGGCATCGGGTATTTGTGGCACTGATGTTATAGAGTGGTATAGAATAAAAAAAGCACCGCGCATTTTAGGCCACGAGATAAGTGGCGATATAATAGAAACTAAATCAAAAAAATTTAAAATTGGCCGAAGAGTTTTCGTAAGCCACCACGTTCCTTGCAATAAGTGTAAATATTGCAAAGAAGGTAATCATACTGCCTGCCAAACCTTGCATGATGGCAATTATGAACCTGGTGGATATAGCGAATTTATCAGAGTGCCAAAGTTAAATGTAGATTACGGCACTTATATCTTGCCTGAAAATGTATCTTACGAAGAAGCTACGATGATAGAACCTTTGGCTTGCGCTATAAGGGCTATCCGGCTAATTAACATAAACAAGAGGCATACAGTCTTAGTATTAGGAAGCGGGGTCTCGGGTTTATTAAACATCTGCTTAGCAAAATTAAAAGGCGCAAAAGTTATCGCCACTGACATAGACGCTTACCGGCTTAAAAAAGCTAAGGAATTCGGCGCTGATAAAACAATTGATGCCAGAGGAAATTTAAACGTAAAAGCAGAAAGAATAATAGTCTCCACTGGCGCAGGCGAAGCCATAAAAACTGCCTTTAACTGTATAGATAGAAAAGGTATAATATTATTGTTTGCAGTGCCGCAAAATTATATAGAAATTCCAACCGCTTTCTTCTGGAGAAATGAAATAACCATTACTTCAAGCTATGGCGCTGCACCAGCAGACTTGAAAGAGGCTTTAGAGATAATTAAAAACAAAACTATAAATATTAATGGTCTAATAACGCATAAGTTTGCATTAGCAGATATTCAGAAGGGATTTAAAATAGTAACCGAGGCAAAAAAATCATTAAAGGTGGTTTTACTTCCCTAAAAATGGAAGCTCTATTTTTAATAATCTTAATATTAACTTCTGCCTTTAGCATAGTTATTGGGTTATTCCTATTCAATAAACCTGCCTTAAGCATTGAAATCCAAAAGAAGTTTTATTTGTTAATTAATTGGCGCATTGAGCCAGTGTCCTTAAAAAAAGAAATCAGAAATACCAGGATTATGGGCCTATCTCTCATAATCATCTCTTTAATTACTCTTACCTATTTGTTTATAAAATAATTATGACTAAGAATCCAGAATCTGGCTTCTTAAGTTTATTGGGTTTGCTTTTGACTTTAGCTATAATTTTTATTCTAGTCATAATTTCATTTAATATTTATTTTAAGTTTTCAGCGCCTTCTGAAAGTTTGAATAAAATATCTTCCGAAGCAGACCCTAACACACCAAATTACAAATCTATTCTAGACTCCAGTAGAAAAAAAGTTGAAGACATTAATAAGCAAATGCTTGAGCGTTCTAAAGAGTTAGAAAACATAACAAAATAATGGTTAAGACAAAAATAATCTGTACTTTAGGTCCTGCCACCAGCCACCCCGCCATATTAAGAAATATGATGGTATCTGGCATGGATGTTGTAAGGCTTAACTTTTCCCATGGCAGTATATTTGAGCATAAAAAACGAACAGATTTAATACGGAGCCTAAATAAAAAATATAGACGCCATATTAGAATCTTGCAGGATTTAGAAGGCTACCGGATAAGAATAGGCAAATTCTCCCGCTCAGACATTAAAGTTAAAGGCGGGATCCCGCAAAAGGCGGGAGAAGATAAACAAATCGAGCTCAAAAAGCGCGAGATATTACTGTTAAGCAATAATGAAAAGGCGGGCAAAAAAGATCTTATACCTTTTGACTATATGGGCCCATTAAAAGACATAAAGGCGGGCAGTTTTGTCTATATAGATGATGGAAATATAGCCTTAAAAGTGAAGTCTGCCTCTAAGAATTATATTAAAACTGAGGTAGTAGTGCCAGGATTGTTAAAAGAAAATAAAGGAGTAAATATCCCGGATGTGAATTTAAAATTTAAAAACTTAACAGATAAAGACAAAAAAGATATAGAGTTTGGAATAAAAGAAAAAGTGGATTTTATCGCTCAATCCTTTGTCAGAAACAAGCAGGATATCTTAAATGTAAGAAAATTCATAAATAATAAAGGATTTAACTGCCAATTAATTGCTAAAATTGAAAATAGGGAGGGGATTAAAAACATAGATGAGATATTGAACGTATCTGATGGTATTATGATTGCGCGTGGAGATATGGGAGTGTCTTTGCCTATCTATGAAATCCCGATTATACAGAAACTTATTATTAAAAAATGTAACCAAAGAAAGAAATTTGTAATTACAGCCACCCAGATGTTAGAAAGTATGACCGAGCATATTCGTCCGACGCGGGCTGAAGTAACCGATGTTGCAAATGCTATTATCGATGGTACTGACTACGTAATGCTTTCTGCTGAAACCGCGGTCGGCAAACATCCTGTAGAAACAGTTAAGATGATGAATAAAATAATTAGATTTACAGAAGAGTCTATAAAAATTAAATGAGCATGAAAGAAAGGTTTTCAACTAAAGCCCTGATTTTATTAGGTTCTCTTTTTTTGGTTTTTTTGGCATTGGAAATAGCAATACGAACATATCATGCCTACTTACGTCATATTCCTTTTTTTAGATCAATTGCCTATTATCATGAGTCAGAGCTTGGCTGGAACGGGAAATTAATCTGGGGGGACCCAAACAGTAAAAAGTTTAAGATTTTCTTTATTGGCGACTCTTTCACTAACGGCTCTAGGATTGAAGAAAAGTATATGTATTATTCCATAATTAAAGACAAACTTGATGCAGAAATATTTGTTTATGGGGGTGGCGCATACGGCTCGTTACAGGAATATCTTGCCCTAGACAAATATTTTGATAAAGTAAAACCGAATTTGGTTGTTTTACAGGTCTGCGATAATGATTTTATTAATAATTCTTGGAAACTTGAAACTAAAAGCTTATTCTATAATGATTTTAAGGTCAGGCCTTACCTGATAAATGGAAAATTAGAATATCGTTATCCGCTTAATGGAAATATAAAAATGTTTTTGGCACACTCCAGATTTTTTCTAACTGTCCTTAATCGAATCTGTAGGCTATCTGGAATATTAACAGAAAAAGGATTATTGAGCGGATGCGTAGAAAAAGAGATTTATGAAAAGGGGACTGATTTCGAAGATTTTAGAGAGGCGGCTAAAATTACAGATGAAATAATTTCAAAATTAAATAAAAGAGTCGGTAAAACTCCTTTGATTGCTTTTGCTGTTGACGATAGCCAGCCTTTTTTTCAGGAATTTAGGAGAATCTTTAAAAAAAATGGCGTTAATTTTATCGAAGAGGTGCCAAGAGCAATCTTAGAAGCACAAGAGAGAGGACAAGCTGTCAGATTAGAAAATGGGCATTTTAATGAAATTGGGAATAAAATCTGTGGTCAAGTATTAACCGAGGCACTGACTAAAGGTAAATTTATACGATGATTAATCTTAAGGAGAATTACAAAATATATATTTGGACAATTGTAGCCGCATTAGCTTTAAGCATTTTCTTACCTATTGTTAAGGGAATTCTTGAAGGAGAAAAGGGTAGAGTGCAGAAGTTTGTTTTACAGGGAAAAAGAGCGCTTGAAAAACAAGACATACTCGCTTGTATCGGGATGATTTCAGATGATTACAAAGATAAATACGCTAATGATAAACAAACCTTAATATATCTAACCAGAGAAACATTTAGGTATTACCAAGAATTATTCATCCAAATTGATAAAATGGATATAAAATTAGAACAAGATAAACTAAATGCAAGCATAGAAATTGAAGGAATTATTTTCGGCTTAAACAAAGGTGGGCAGAAAGAATTTATTTTAGAAAAAGAGCAGGGAAAATTGATGTTAAAATTAATTAAGCAGGATAAAAGATGGCAACTTTTAGAAATTAAGGATTTCAAACCGATTACCCTGATGGGACAGGGCATCATTTAAAACGCAGATTAACACAGATAAGGCTTAAAAAGATCAACACTTTAGTCTTTTGCTCTAAATTCGTGGCTATAAAGGCACATTTTACGCAAAATTAATTTTTCATAACATCAATAATTACAATATGTTATGAATTTTTAATATTTTAATGAAACTTTTTCGCATTTCGTGCGTTTAAGTAAGCGGAGAGAAGGAAGGGTTAAATGCAGAGCTTAACAGACCAAGAGGTAATGCTAAAGTACCAAGAAGGAGAGGCACAAGCCATGGATGAGCTCTTAAGAAGATTTAAAAACCCGGTTTATCACTTTGCCTTCCGCTTAAGCTTAAACGCTTGCGAAGCAGAGGATATAACACAGGAAGTTTTCCTAAGACTACACCAATATAAGCTTGCCTACAAGCCAACTGCTAAGCTATCCACTTGGATATTTAGCATTGCCCATAACATATATGTTTCGAGGCGGCGCAAAAATTGGCGCCTTGCGCTTTGGCCTCGAAAAGAAGATAAAGAAAATGAATTGGCTGACGTCCAAAGCTCTGATCCTTCTCCGCAAGAAGTAACTTCAAATTCAGAGATGTCAGAAATTTTAAGAAAATGCATTCAAAGCCTTCCTTTTCTCCAAAAAGAAGCTTTGATTTTACGCGAATTTGAAAATTTAGACTACCAGGAAATTGCAAAAGTATTAAAAATTTCACTTGGTGCAGTTAAAACAATAATACACAGAGCAAGAATGAACCTTAAAGACAAATTACTTCCATTGCTTGATGAATTTGGAGGTTACAATGTTTAATCGCCATGTTATTTCACAATTAAGCGGTTATTTAGACAATCAACTTTCTGACAGAGAGAAAATAAAAATAGAAGAGCATCTAAAAGATTGTATTGCTTGCGCTCAGGAATTAGATAAATTACGTTTGATTTCTAAAGAATTAAAGACATGGCAGGCTCCTGACTTAGAAAGAGGTTTTGAGGGCTCTGTGACCAATTCAATTGTTAATTGGGAACTTAAAAGGGGGCGAGTTACAATGAAAAGAAAACATTTGGCAATATTAATCCCATCCGGAGCATTGGTGGGAATTTTAGCGTTAGCATTTGTTTTAAATTTTATGATACCTCATACGCAAAGAGGTATAAATGAAAGATTAAAAAGTCCAAAAGATGATATTAGGGCTATTTTTAGTGGTGAAGAACCTGGTTATAGCGGTATGAGAAAATCTGAGATGTCAGCATCGCTTTCAGGACGTGAAAAGATGTATAAATATGCTACTAGAGGAGAGTTAACAGCTGGAGCTGGAGACCGAGATTATAATTATAAGAGACAAGGACGAATAGACGACGGAGGCAATGTTTTACCAGACGTTCCTGGCGAAGAAGGCTCAATCATCATAGTCCAGCCGGTTCTGCCTGCTACGAGTGAAAGTGATTTAGTTATTCGCACTGGCAATATAAGCCTTGAAGTCGACAACGGCAAACAGGCATATCAGAATATAACTAAATTGTGCCAGGAATTAGGTGGATATATATCCCAATCTAATTTCTATAAGAATAATGAAGGCAGAGAAGCTGGCACTGTGACTATGCGAATTCCTAAGGATAAATTTACCACTGCGTTAGAAAAGTTAGCCAATTTAGGCAAGGTCACAAATAGCACATCTGACAGCAAAGACGTAAGCCAGGAATATGCAAATCTTAAGTCGCGCTTAGAGACAGCAAAAATTGTCTATGAAAAAATGTTAGAGGCGCTGCGTAATAGAAAGGCTACAATTCCTGAGGCAATGAGAATTGAATCAGAATTAAGCCCGGTCTTAAGAAATATCGAAGACCTCAAGAATAAAATCGAGACACTTAACAATGCTGTGTCATTTACAACGATAACAGTTAATTTTTATGAACCTGTTATTTCAGCAAAGGCACTTAAGGAAAGCAAACGTATTATCAAGGAAAAGGCGCTTGCTACGGCAATTAATACTGTCAAGTTTTTGGCCGCCGCTATACCGGTTGCAGTAATTATCGGTTTCTGGGTATTAGTTGTCGCAGGGTTAATCTTGGCAATAAAATACTTTATTGCTAAGTTAACAAAACGCGATTAATCGTGTTTCAACAAGGCTAGGATTTATAATAATTATTATTTTACCTAGCCTTGTTGTATTAGTTAGGGTATCACAAAATGAACAACTTAATAGTAAAAGCTAAAGGGCTGTCAAAAGCTTTTGGAAATCTTAGCGCAGTTGATAATATAGACTTCTCAGTCAATCAACAGGAATGCTTCGGTCTTTTGGGGCCAAACGGTGCTGGAAAAACCACAACCATTAAGATGATTTCCTGTTTTTTGGAATCAAGTAGCGGAAAACTTGAAGTTTTAGGAAAAGATGCAAAAACTTATCCGCGTTTCATTAAAAGAAATATCGGAGTATGCCCTCAAGAAGATAATCTTGACCCCGACTTAAAAGTAGAAGATAACTTACGTGTTTTTGCCAGATATTTTGATATTGTAGGTAAAGTTGCCAATGAACGTAGCGAAGAATTGTTGAAGTTTATGGGACTTTTATCAAAAAGAAAGGCGCGCATAGATGAGCTTTCAAGCGGAATGAAACACCGGCTTATTATAGCCCGGTCTTTACTTAATAAACCCGAACTTCTAATACTTGATGAACCAACAACTGGCCTTGATCCGCAATCTCGCCATCAAATATGGGAAAGCCTGCATAAATTAAAAAGCGAAGGGACTACAATCTTAATAACCACGCACTATATGGAAGAGGCATCCCATCTTTGCGATAGAATTTTAATTATGGATAAAGGAAAGATTATTGCAGAAGGCTCTCCTAAGGCATTGATTGAAAAATATATGGGCGAGGTAGTTATTGAAATTGCATCAATTAATCAAGAGATAGAATCTTTTTTAAAAGCAAAAAACCTTAATTACGAAAAAACTCAAACACATTATTTTATATATGGAAATGGGCTTCCTAACCTATGGCAGGAGATCTCTAGAAAATTTGGTGAAGGTTCTTGCTCTTTGCGTATGGCAAACTTAGAAGATGTATTTTTAAAACTTACCGGCAGAGAACTTAGAGAGCTCTAAATGAAAACAATTCTAAAAAATATCAGCTGGCGTTCCTGGCGGGTATGGCAAAGAAACTTTGATGTATATAAAGCGACATGGAAAGTAAATTTTATCCCGCCGCTCTTAGAGCCATTATTGTACTTGATCGCTTTCGGCATTGGCTTAGGAAATTTAGTGCCTGACGTTGTTTATGAAGGGGTTAAAATATCCTATCTAAAATTTATTGCACCGGGCCTGGTGGCAACCACAATAATGAACCACGGATTCTTCGAAACAACCTATGCTTCCTTTGTCAGGATGTATTTTCAAAAAACCTATGATGCAATCCTTTCAACGCCGCTAATGCTGGAAGATGTCATTTTTGGAGAGATTATTTGGGGAGCCACAAAAGCGCTGATGGCCGGCGCAATTATGCTTGCCATTGCCTTTATTTGGGGCCTTGTTAGCTGGCAGGCAGGTTTAATAATGCTGCCGATTGCCTTTTTGACTGGCTTGACATTTTCCAGCTTAGGGATGTGTTTTACCGCAATTGTAAAAAACATAGAAATGTTTAACTTTCCGGTATTTTTATTTATTACGCCGATGTTTCTTTTTAGCGGTGTGTTTTTCCCAATTTCTTCATTGCCTTTATGGGCGCGATATATTGCCCAAGCGTTGCCATTGACCTTCCTGGTTTCAGTAGTACGCAACATTAGCCTGGGCAGATTCCATCAGATTCAAATGTTAGAGCTGGTTTGGCTTTCTAGCTTGGCACTGATTTGCACTTATTTAAGCTTAGGATTGATGAAGAAGAGAATCCTTAAATAAATAACGATGATTAACAATTCCCATAGAAAAGTCTCACTTGTAAAAGGGCCGCAAAGATATAAGAATATAGCCAAGAGTCTAGAGCTAATAAAGCCAGATTTGGATAATATTCGTGGTAAAAAAAATATCTTAATAAAACCTAATTTGACTGCTACGAATAACGAAATTGCTAACACAAATGCAGAAACAGTAGAAGCAACCATAGACTTTTTACTGGAAAACTTTAAAGAGCTTCACCAAAGCAGGTTTACCATCCTTGAAGGTAGTGGCAGCGCATATTATGAAAAAATATCCACACGCCAAGTTTTTGAGAAATTTGGATATTTTAATTTAATAAAAAAATACAAAAATGTCAGATTGGAGTGTATAGAGGACTTTAACGATTTTTTTGAAATTCCAATTATGTCCATAGCTGGTCAGGAAACAATAAAAATAATAAAGCATTTTTTTGATTTTGATTATAGAATATCTATCGCCATACCAAAGACGCACAATTATGCAATAGCCACATTTGGTATAAAAAATATGGCTGGGGTAATTAAACAGGCAGACAAATCTCTGCTTCATGGACTACGCACTCCCAGCGCGCCCAATGCTAAGACTGTATTCACTTATATTCCCACCTCGGCAATTTCCTGGATGAGAAGGAGAATGCCCAATCTAGTAAATTTTATTTTTAAAAAGTCTGTTTCTTATATTAAGGCTACAAAGGTAATTCATAAAAATGTATTTAATCTGGCGAAGGTTACCTGGCCTGATTTAGTGATATTAGATGCCTTTAACTGTATGGATGGCAATGGGCCTGTAGATGGGTTTTCTGTATCACTACAGGCGGCAATAAGCTCAATTGATGCGTTAAAAGCTGATGGAGTTGGAGCAAGATTAATGGGCCTTCAACCGCAAGACATCGGTTATCTATATTATTTAGGACAAGATGGCTTGGGAGATTACTCCACAAACGGCCTAATCGGAGAAGCTATAGAGAACGTAAAACAAAATTTTAAACTTCACCCAACATATAATATACAAAAAAACTGGAATAACGCTTAGTTAATGCCAACCTATCTTTTAAAAATATTTTTTTTAACTGTTATTATGCTAATTATTGTCAATTCGCTGGCAGTCAGCCGAAGCGAAACCTTGCCGCGGATTTATCATACAGAATTTGAGAATAATTTTGAACAGCGAATACAAATAAATCATCAACCTCTAAATATTAATGTGCCTGAAAAACAATTTTCTCCAAATAAGGCACATTGGTTTGTGCTCAGTTTGCCTGATTATCTGAAAGATGATCCCTGGTCAACTACCTTAAAAATATATAATGAAAAAGATTATCTTATCCAGATCAAACTTATAGATCATAATAACTATGCCCCGAAAGCCAAATGGATAAATGAAAAATTGTTATATATTGAGGTCTGGTGGGGAAGGATTAAGGGCTCGTATCTAATATTTGATGTTGAAAAAGAAAAGGTCATAAGCAAAGAGATGCTCATAGAAAGGAGACAAAATGAATAAAAGAGTAATTTTTTTATTACTTTTTGTTCTATTTTTTGATTTTAATAATTTATCTTGGGCTGACAAAGAACGGCAAAATTTTGAATATAAGAAATATTCTGAATATGGCAAATGTTCTGCTAAGTGTATTCCTACTAATTCTTACGGGCAAGAAGGCGAAACGTCTATATACCGTGTTTACCCTGAAAACAAAACCGAACAACTTATGTCTACTTATAACTGGTATAGTCAGGAAATTTATTTATTGGATGATTGTGCAACAGTGGTAAGATTCGGCCCATGGCCGCAAGGTAGTAAAGCAACTAAAGAAGATTTAGCTATTGCATTTTATAATGGGGGTTTGTTAATTAAAGAATACTCTACGTTAGATATTGCAGGTAAAGAAGATAACGTTGAAAGGACTGTTTCTCATTATAATATTTTAAAGAAAGTTTTAGGATTTAGGATAGTAGGTGGTGATGATGCTATCTTCGATAATGAATATATTGTGTTTGACGTAGAGACAATTGATGGTAGAAAACTTAGTTTTAATGTCGAAAATGGAAAAATTATTATACATTAATCTTTACCAAAATAGTAAACAAGAATTTGAAAAACGCATAAAGAATGCCTACAAGATCCTTGAAAATTGCACACTTTGCCCGCATAATTGCCACGTAAATAGACTAGAAGATAAGAGGGGGGTATGCAAAACTGGGGCCCTGCCTAAGGTCTATAGTTGGCTAAATCACCATGGCGAAGAGCCGCCAATTTCAGGGACTCGCGGCTCTGGAACAATATTCTTTGCTAATTGCAATATGAGTTGTATATACTGCCAAAATTATGAATTTAGTCAGGGGGGAGGCGGCTCAGAAACCGAGCCCGAAGACCTGGCTAAGATAATGTTGGAACTCCAACATATGGGCTGTCATAATATTAATTTTGTCAGCCCAACCCATGTAGCTAGCCAGATTTTAAAGGCAATTTACCTTGCAATACCTATGGGTTTAAACATACCGCTTGTATATAATACCGGAGGTTATGATTCTATAGAAACCCTGGTGTTATTTGATGGCGTTATTGACATATATTTGCCTGATATGCGCTATAGTGATGAGAAAACCGCTCTGAAATACTCAGGTGCGCCAAAATACCCATTTTATAACCGCCTTGCCATAAAAGAAATGTTCAGGCAGGTTGGCAATGCCCAAATTGATGAAAAAGGCATAATCCAGCGAGGGCTTATTATCAGACATTTAGTCCTGCCAAACAACCTCTCCGGAACCTCAGAAATTATGGAATTCCTATCCAAAGAAGTGTCTAAAGAAGTGCATATTTCTCTGATGAGCCAGTATTTTCCCTGTTTTAAAGCCGAAAATGACCCCATATTGGCACGTAAAATCACAAGGGAAGAATATGAGGTGGCCAAGGCAGAAATGGCTTTATATGGCCTTAAAAACGGCTGGACACAGGATGAGCATGGATTAGACCGTTTTGCAGGCGTAAATATTAAACCTTCTATAACTCCTTAAATCCGCGTAACAACCCTACAGTAATTAAGTAAAAACCAAAGTAAGTCCAGGTAAGTTTAAAATGAGTTGTCCACAGGTTATTTTTATTTTTCTTCAACTCATTATATTCCAATATGTTATGCCAATATTCTTACATATATCGAAGTTAACATAATATATATTATAGGAAGTTGCGCAATAATCAAATATGGGCCAAAATACAGTTTATAAGTATGGATTAATCAATCTGAGCGTGATTATTTGGATAAATTAAGGATTGGATAAATGAATTACAGGACTGGACAATCTGACGTGTTCTTGAACCTCTTTGACAGGTTTAACACTAGAACTTCGTATGCTAATCCTTTTTCCAAGCAAAAGTCCCTCCGCTGTCTTTTTTCTTGCCTTTTTAAGGATGCGGCTAAAAGTCTGTTGGCTTATAGCCATTGATTTGGCTGCCTCAATTTGGGGTTTGCCTTGAAAATCAGCCAATCTTAGGGCCTCAAATTCCTCAATTTCAAGCTCTACTTCATCAGGCCTTCCTGGCTTGCCCCTGGGGCTAAATTGAGTGATTTTTGGCTTTATATGAACAATTTTTTGTTTCTTTGGCCTGCCGCGCGGTTTCGTCTTTAAAAAATACCCCGTATTTATTTTGAGTGCTTACTCATAATTATATTTTATATTTAAACAGAAATTCTGTCAATAAGAAATGCATTAATTTTAATTTCGTTGCAGGACTAAGTTTTTGTGTTATAATTTAATCACTTATGGAGTTAAGACAGAAATTAGAACTTAAAAGAGTTATGGCTGCCCAGATGCAGCAGTCATTAAAAGTGCTTACCTTACCTTTACCTGAACTTAAGGATATGGTTAGCCAGGAACTTGAAAACAATCCTACATTAGAAGAAACCCGGCCTCAGGAAACAATAATAGTGAAAGTTAACCCTCGAGTAGAAAAAACTACAGACCCCCTCTCTACTTTTGATGCTGATGATGGCTATTATTATGGCCAATCCAAATATGTTGCAAAAGACAGTCTTATCAATACTGACCTGCAGGCTACCCTTATCAGCAAAGAAATGAACTTACAAGAGATCCTCTTAAGACAATTAGGCATATTCAGCACTTCGGAAGAAGAATTTAAGGTTGGCCAGGAAATAATAGGCAATATTGACGAAAATGGCTACTTGAAAGCCAAGTTAGAAGAAATAGCCAGTAGTTTAAATTTAGCAGTTGAAAAGGTACAAAATACGCTTTATCTAATACAACAATTTGAGCCGCATGGTGTTGGCGCAAGGTCAATCTCTGAATGCCTTCTTATACAGATAAATATGTCAAAAGAGCCTGACCCACTATTAGAAAAAATTATAGAAAACCACTTGGAAGACGTTGCAAAGAAAAGATTTAATGTTATTGCCAAGTCTTTAGGTATACCTTTAGAAACTGTTGAACCTTTAGTTAAAAAGATACTCCAATTAGACCCAAAGCCAGGCAGAAATTATAGCGCAGAACAGCCGCAATATATTATTCCGGACATTATAATTGAACCTGAGGCTGATGAATTAAAGATAACCATAAACAACGAATATATGCCGACTTTGCGTATCAACAAAACCTATCGCAACATGCTAAAGAATCCAGATCTGGACCAGAAAACAAGAGAATTTTTAACGCTGAAATTACGTAGCGCCATAGAATTACTGCGTGCCATTTCAAGAAGACATTCAACTCTTAGAAATATTGTCGAATCAATTGTGGAAATTCAAAATGAGGCAATTAAAACTGACCTTTCCTGTTTGAAACCCTTAACTTTTAAAGATATAGCAGCCAAACTGAATGTTCACGAAACAACCGTCTGTCGGGCAATAATGAATAAATACGCTAAGATTCCTTGCGGCATTGTGGCATTAAAGGATTTCTTTGCAAGCCACATTCATGATAAAAATGGCGAGACAATATCCTCAACTGCCATTAAGCACCTTATAAAAGATTTAATCCAGCAGGAAAATAGGAAGAAACCGTTAAGCGATCAGGCTATTACTAAGGTTTTAAATGAGGAAAGAAAATTAGACATCTCGAGGCGTACAATTGCAAAATACCGCGAAGAATTAAAAATACCCGCCTCAAGCTTTAGGAAAATAGATTAGGTGGGAATTGCTACAGTTGCCAAGTCCGCAAGTTTACGCATCAATTCTAAGCCGTCCTGGCTGAACTTGTTAGGTGAGGTAGAAAGAATTGCCAAATTCATAACTCCCACTACTGTGTCTTTTAATTTAAGCGGAACGACCATCGAAGAATTTAAAGACGGCCTCTCAAGATAGCGACTAATTCGGTTATCTTTTAAGGCTTTATCGATTAAAAATGCCTCCCCTTCCCTTGCTGCTAAACCGGAAATCCTGCTACCCAGCTTAACCCGGGTCCTCGCAACGATATCATCTGAAATTCCTCGGCTAGCTTTTATAGAAAGTTCATCAGATTTTTTATCAACTAACATCACTGAGCCAATATCTGCGCCGGTTATTTCAAATGCCACATCTAACAATAGTTCTAATATCTTATGTAATTTTACGGTGCTAAGCTTAAAACTAACCCCTTCTTCTTTCATGTAATCTCTATAAGCCAAATTTACAATGTATTCACCTACATCTTTAACCAATTCCAGCATTGATTGCGCGCCATGAAAAGAAATCACTTTTAACTCTAAAATAGCACTCCAGAGTTCTTCTAAATCAACATTTAGTGATTCCGCAATCTGAGAATATTGTTCTTTGGTCTTGCGCATAACTAAAATAACAGGCCCCATTAGGATATAGCCAAGCACCTCATTCTCTATGCTTAAAGGAACGATAAAATTGTCTAAACCAGGAATACAGGAAAAACTCAAATTACGGTCTACTACGCCGTTGCCTCCTAAGAACGTAGGCAGGCAATCTACACAGACCTTCTCTTTTACTGTTTGTGCTATTGGGGAATAATCAGAACATAATGCGGAGGAATGATTACTACGGCGGATAAGAGGATTGCCTTTTGAGTCTATTAATCGAATATCAATTCCGGTTACTAAAGAAAAGTTATCCTGAATATCCTGCCAGGCCTCAACGTTAATTAAATCTTTTAAAGCCGGCACTGACTTCCGTGGCTTAGGATTATTTTGCATTTTATTGCTTATTATTCTTTAGCAAGCCGTAACTACGCATCTTTTTATAAAGAGTGGTGCGGTTTATACCTAAGATTTCAGCTGCCTTATTCTTATTCCCATCTGAAGAATGAAGCGCTTTTAAAATTAAATCTCTCTCAGGAGACCTTAACGCCTGTTTTAATTTAGAGCCGTTGCCAGGAATCAAAACTTCGTTTTCTTTTAATTTATTCTTATCTAACGAGCGCAAAAAATCAGGAAAATCTTCCAAGGTTATTATTGGCTTCTTGGCTAAAATTATTGCTCGTTCAATGACATTCTCTAATTCTCTGACATTACCCGGCCAATTATAATTAATCAGCGTATCAATGGCGTCAGCTGATAAGCCTTCAATCTTTTTACTAGTGTGTTTTAAATGTTTTTCTATAAAATCATCAACTAATAAGGGGATATCCGTCTTTCGCTCTCGTAGCGGCGGAAGTTCTATGGAAATGATATTAAGCCGATAATATAAATCTTTTCTGAATTTACCCTGGCTAATCAAGTTTTCTAAATTTTGATTGGTGGCAGAAATTACCCGTACATCCACTTTAACAGTTTTATTGTCTCCTACACGCTCGAATTCGCCCTCCTGAAGCACTCTCAGCAATTTTACCTGCAGCGCTGGTGAAAAGGCATCGATTTCATCTAAAAATATGGTGCCGGTATCTGCTAATTCAAAACGGCCTTTTTTTTCTTTTATCGCGCCTGTAAAAGCGCCTTTTACATGGCCAAATAACTCACTTTCCAATAATGTCTCGGTTAATGCACCGCAACTTACTTCTACAAACGGCTTTTCCGCTTCCTCGGGATTAAATTTATGTATTGCATGGGCGACCAGACGCTTTCCTGTTCCGCTTTCACCATGAATAAGAACAGTGGCCCGAGTATTGGATATTGCCTCAATCAGATTATAAATCTTTTGCATCTTTTCATCACGGCCCACAATATTTAGAAAACGCTCTTTTTTCGTCGAAGAAAGCTGCTCTTTAAGTCTGATATTCTCTTCTACAATTTGGTTCTCTTTGATAAGACGCTCAATTATAATCTTTATTTCAGAGTCCACGATTGGTTTGGTTATATAGTCATAAGCACCTTGTTTCATTGCTTCTACAGCGCTTTCTATGCTACCGTAACCAGTTATAACTATAACCGGCGTCTGTGGGTAAAGCTCTTTCATGTTTTTTAATAAATTAATGCCATCCATTTCAGGCATCTTTATATCAGTAATAATAATATCAGCGGTATAGTCTTTTAATAAGTTGAGTGCTTCCTTGGCATTGCTGGCATTACTTACAGCATAGCCCTCCAATGTAAGGAATTCACTTAGAGACCTCCTTACCAGAGGCTCGTCATCAACAACTAAAATATGCCTTCGGTTAGAACTTGTATTATTCATTCTTTAGGTGTGCCTTAGGAACAATGATGGTAAAGGTAGAACCTTTTCCCGGCAAACTATGCAAATCAATTCTCCCTGAGTATTTGTAAACAATCTCTCGGCATATTGAAAGGCCTAAGCCGGTGCCTTTGTCAGCGCTCTTGGTTGTAAAAAACGGTTCAAATATTTTCTTGGCTGTATCTTCGCAAATACCTACGCCGGTATCTTTGAAGATAATCTTCACATCAGAATCATTAATATCAGTTGTAATTTCTAATGTCCCACCGTTTGCCATTGCATCTATTGCATTTTTTACTAAATTGATAATTACGTGCTGCAAACCTAAATCTAAAATAGGCGCTAAATCCCTTTTATAATATTTTTTAATTTTTATGTTGTCTTTACACCTATCTCTCAATGTCTCTATAGCATCATCAATCATTACATCTAAATCTACATATTTTCTAGCAGATTTAGTATTTGAATTAATCTGAGAGGAAAATTCCAAGAGTGACTTTATTATATTCGCAATCCTCCCCAGTCCGCTCTTCACTTCTAAAAGGTATTCCCGGCTGGTAGAGTTATCATCTATCTGATTGAGCAATATATTTACATAGCGGATAATGCCGTCTAAAGGATTGTTTATCTCGTGTGCTAAGCCGGCCGCAAGTTTGCCAGCGGAAGCGTATGTCTCCAATATATTTTTTTGTTTATCAAAATTTTCTTTTTCTTGTTTAAGCTGGCTCTGGCTCTTAAAATTATCCACAACTAAACAGGCATATTTAGCTATTGAAACAGCACAAGTTAAGTCTTGTTCGGAAAATGGCTCACCGTTTGACTTATCTGCTAAATTTATTAGGCCTAAGAGGCCTTCAGAGTTAAAAAGCGGTATAGAAATAAAAGAATTTGTCTTATAGTGAGCAAAACCATTCCTCTGGAAGCGTAAGTCTTTATTGATATCCCTGACTAAAATCGGTTTTTTTATGTCTACGACTTTGCCGGAAATCCCCTCTCCTATCCTATATTTTAACCCTGCTAAATTAATGTTCTCTGAATTAAAAAATGAGTCTAAAACTAATTCGCTGCTATCAGAATCAAACAAAAACAAAGAACCACAGCCGGCGCCTAAAACAGACATCATTTCCCTGAGCGCGGTATTCAAAAAGTTCTTTAAAAAATTATTTGTTTCTTCTTTCGTAAATTTTATCTCGCTCATCTCTTTTCCAGCTCCTCTAATAAAACCGTCGCTCGTTTAACCAGCTTACTCTTCGGATAATCCCTGATTAAGCGTTCTAAAATTTCCTTTTCTTTAGCTTTATCTTTAAGCTCTTTAGAGTAGATAAAAGCTATCTGCATTAAAATTCCGTCCGCCTTAATCTTATCCTTATAATTTTCTATCACTGTATTGAGACTATTTATTACATTATTCCAATCCTTAAGCGCTGCATAACAACTAGACACTAACATCTCTGCCTGATAAGCAAGCACTGACTTAGGATACTTAAGAGCCAAGCCCTTATAATGGTTTATTGCCTCATAGAAAGCAGCCAGCATTTTATCCGGCTGATATTTAATTTTGTAATACTGGGCAATATAAACGGGGATATCCAAACCCCTTAAGGTTGCCGGATAATCTTGCATAATCTTTTTATATTGCTCTAAAGCAAGGTTCCATTTGTCCTCTATCTGATAGGAATTGCCAATTAAAAATGTTGCTTCAGCGCAAATATCCTTAAGTTCATTGTATTTATTGACTATCGAGCGCAGTTGTAGCCTTGCTTTATCATATTCTTCCTTGGTTATATAAAGCCGGGCAATATCAAATTCTGCCTGAAGCGCTAACTTATTTTTCGGATAGTTTCGGATGAAATTATTTAAGATTCCTACCACCTTTTCCAGCTCTCGTGGCGGTGAGGCAGCCGGATTCTTAAAAATTTTTGCGGCCCTTTTTTGTGCCCAATAATATTGCTTTTCGATGGAATATTGGTCATTACCGCAACCAGCGAGAAAAACACAGGTAAGAATGAGGGTGATTAGGTAGGTAAAACTTTTCATGACTATTTGCCCTCTCTCCTATTCAAATAAAACAGTGTTGTTGAGGCCGTAATTAACGGATCTATGACCAAATTAATGAGCAAGGTACTAAGCAATATAACTAATAAAATAATTTCGGGGAAAAACTTTTCCATCAAAAATAGATTGTTATAATTTAGAACAATGATCACGATATAAGTTAACATCGGCAATAATACAAAGGTTAAGGTGGTTTTAAGGTGAAGAGCAAAGAATCTTAATGCGCTGATAATGGAAGGAAAGAACTTTTTATTTTCAATAATAAAAACTGGTATGATGTAAATAAAAAGTGACTGAATAATAATAGCAAACAAGAAATTTATACCTGCAACTATCGGACCCTGCCACAATTTATAATTTATAAATAAGAGACGAGTATGGCCAGCAATGAAATATTTCGTTAAAGAATTAGGGATAAACTTACCTATAAAAAACCAGGCAAAATTAATTAAAGAAATAACAATAAAAATAAAGATATATTTTTTCACAGAAACTATAAAAGACCGTCCTAATTTTGGTTTTTTATTATTGAAGCCATCGGTAGCTATAGATACAGCTATACCGGTTAGCAAAGAACCGAATACAACTGTCAGAACCATCCTTGTGTAAGAAGCCAATTTAGGCAATAAAAGGAAATTAAAAGGATAATGTAAAAACCGCTCTCCCCATTTAACTCTTATTATTGGCCCAAGAATTGTGTTCAGGGGTGCTCTCGGAATTAAGAATAAAACAAGCAAACTAAAAACTTCTAAAAAGATTAAAATAAGGTAGGGATAAAAAAAGATGGGGGTATTCTTAAGAAAAAGAAAACTATCTCGGTAGACTTTTTTTACAACTGGAAAGGATGTCTCTTGTGACGCCATTCATTTAGGTTTAGTTGATGGGGTTTTGTTTGTAAAAGAGACATAATTATAGCAACTCTATACAAATGTGTCAAGCACAAAAACCAATATATTCATTTTAGTTACGAATATATTGCCAACACTAATAATTGCCTATTTTGTCTATTTTTTATGCTTTCTGCGTCTTGCTAAAGCCAATCCGAGTAAACCACTACCCAATAGTAGAATGCTGCTTGGTTCGGGATTATGCACAGCAACTACTGTTGAAGGCGTTTCGGGAGCTGAGCTGCCTGGTTCAGGAGCGCTTACGCTCGGAGCAGAGCTGCTTACAAAAGATGAAGAACTAATCCCGGATGAGGACCCGCCTGATGACGAACCGCCGCCACCGCCTCCGCCTAAACAGCCAGTTAAGGCAAAGGTAACTAAGCCAATAACGCAGATAGATAAAACTTTCTTAGTTATCATTAAATTTCACCTTTTTTGAAAGTATGGGGCAAACCATTTTCAGATTTGCCCCCTCTTTTTCACATTTTCGAAAATGCACCTTGATTAGGGGGCATTATAAGATTATTTTTAAAAGAAAAAACCTAGGATTTTTTCCTCCTTAAGCCAAATAATCCCAAAACGCCAAATCCTAACAATGACAATGTTGCCGGCTCAGGGATGACCTGAACTGACACATCGCTGAATAGTCCCCAAGAAGGTAGTTGTTCATCATATGACGTGCGAAGAACTATATTCAAGAAATAATCATAGTTAGGGTCAACCAAAAAACTGCCCTGCATCTGCCAAGGATTATTTATACCCTCCAATCCACCTTCAGTGAGACCGCCAAAAGTAAAACCACCCAACACTAAACCGCCGTTCCAGATGTAGTCTCCCTGAGTAAGGACTCCGTAAAATTCATCGTAGTAACTGGAATCCCAAGTAAGGAAACTATCATCAAATGCGAACTGATAACCAGGGGCATAACCTAATGGAGCAAGTGGCACTCCAATTCCTTTCCAACCTATAGGCTGAGAATCTCCTTCCAGAGCAAAGGAACCGATTGTAACCGAGCCAGTAGGAGCAACAACCACTGTTGTCAATGGTTCACCTGGTAGATTAGAACCAGGAGCATAAACTATTCCTCCTATTAGCAGAGGATCAGTTATTTCTATCCAAGCTGATGCTGTTGTTTGCATAGATAGAAACATACCAACGCCCAGGAGTATTGCTAAACATATTAGACCTTTCTTCATTCTTTTTCACCTCCTTCTTTTGAAATCTCCGTGGCTTTTTAAACTCGCTGATAATTCGTGAAAATTAGTGTGTAATTCGTGAGAATTCGTGTTCAACTAACTTCTCTTCCTTCTTAAACCAAACAAACCCAAAACACCAAAACCTAACAATGACATTGTTGCTGGCTCAGGAATAACTCCACAACCCGGACACGGAGGAGGTATTGTTCCACCGTTAATTGAAAGTGCTGATTTTGCAAGAGTCACTGCCCAATAGTTATAAGTATGAGTTGTGTCTATGTCCATATAAACCTGAAGACCTGCTGCAATTTCATCAAAGAATTCAGAACCAAGATTAAAGGTTGTATATCCCCAATCATTATTCAAGCCAGCAAGGTTGCCTAATAGCGTCCAGCCACCATTTTCCCAGGCATAGATATTATCAACTTCACTGGGAGCATCAACATCATAGGCGCTGATACTTAGCTCTGCAGTTGTTATCGAGCCTGCGATTGGATTATGAGCCCAACCCCAATCTTCATCCCACCAGCGATAATACGGCGAAGAAGTAGTAGCACCCGGAGCAAAATAACCCGTTGGATACTCTATAACATCTACGATACCTGCATTGGCTAACGTACCAAACATGAGCAGCATACCAAAAACTACCGTCAATATTTTTACGGTTTTCATTTATTTTTTTCACCTCCCTTATTTAGATTTTATTAACTTCTCTTCTTTCTAAAACCAAATACTCCTAACAAACCTAACCCCAAAAGTGACATTGTGCCAGGCTCAGGAATAATTGGACGAAGCCGGATAATCATATCTTGAAAATCATTGTCCGTCCATCCGGAAAATTTTAAGTCTTCCAAAGCAATTAAGTAGTCATCACCAAAACCACCATATCCATTTAAAGAAAACACCAGGGCTTGTAAATCTCCTCCATTAAGAGAAGTATCAGTAAAATAATAAAGGCCCGAAGCTCCGTTAGGATTAATCCAAAAACCTATTTCGTTCGGATTAAAAAAACCAAATGTAGCGCCTTGTGAATTTGCTCCTGAAAAAATCTCACCCCAGGTAGTTTTGCTGAGATCGCCTACGTCACCAGAATGATTTTTTATATACCAACCAAAACTGCTATAAGGAGAATAGGCAGCAACCTCATCAACCATTAAAGAATAATAGCCGGCAGATTTCCAATAGGTATTCTTGTAAACGTGATAATTTGAAGACGGCGTCCCCCCTGAGACATCGGTTTGGACATCATTCGCTAAAGCAGTGTAACCGTTTGCAGATAAGACATCCCATAATTCATTGCTCGAACCATCCCAAGATGAACCATATATGCCATTTAAGGTAGTTATTTCGTTACCAATAAAATAGGCAAATGCTGGCTGGGAAAATGATAAAAATAAAACAATAAGATATAAAAAGAAAATCTTTTTCATCTATTTTTCTTCTTTTTAAGCCGGAGTAAGCCAATTAATCCTAATCCTAGAAGTGACATTGTTGCCGGTTCAGGGATTATCCCGTTTGGTCCTAAGGTTGTGCCAAAATCGTAATATTGACCACCTTTAGCCATCCAAGAATACGCCCCAAAATCTACATTTCCATATTCATCTAACACCGGACCATGAGTACTTATAAAAGAATAAGTAATTAAATCTTCATAATCCCATTTCGCTCCATAATGAAAGCCATTAAAGGGATTGCCTAAAGTAGTAAATAAGCCAGAAGGCCCGTGATTTTCATTAAAATATGTCTCCACGTCATCAGTGGAATTAGGATCATCAGGATTAAAATTACTTAGGGTAGGGATTTTTTCTTCTAAAAGTTCAAGCCACCAATGGCTCAAACCTGAACCTGGCGTTCCATAAGCAGCACCTGCACTCAAAGTATAAGAATAAAGATATGTCCCATCTTGCAATTGTAAATAGCTGCCTGACAAGTTAATAAAATCCAAAAAGGAAGATGGCGGCGGCACGGCATATGAAAGATTTACACCATATAAACTAATTATTAAACTTATTATCCCTAACACAATTATTTTTCTCATTATCTTGCCCCTCTGCCAGTAAGTACTACCACAACGGTTTGCATAAGGATGCGCAAATCAACTAGCCAGCACATTTTTTTGAGATATAAAATGTCGTATTTAATTTTCTTTTTTACATCGTCAATTGTTTCATCGTACTTATGCCAAACTTGAGCCAGACCAGTAATGCCTGGTTTTATCAAAAGACGTTTTTCATAATCGCGGATAAGCACTTTTAAATCCCTAACTAATTCTGGCCGCTCCGGACGCGGTCCAACGATACTCATCTCGCCTTTCAATACATTTAATAACTGTGGAATTTCATCAATATGAAGTTGCCTTAAAATCCTGCCGACAGAAGTTACACGCGGGTCATCTTTTTTTGCCCAAACTGCGCCAGTGTCTTTTTCCGCATCTAATCTCATTGTTCTCAGTTTATAAATTTTGAAAATTTTGCCATTCCTACCCACCCTATTCTGCTTATAAATTATAGGGCCTTTTGAATTTGCTCTAATTAAAAACGCAGACAACAAAATTACAGGCGAGGCAATAGTTAAGCCAACAAGGGATAAAATAACGTCAAAAGCCCTTTTAAATTTCTGAAAACTCTTTTGGGCAAATCGGACAATCATTGTGCCCATTCCACCCAATATTAAAAATAAACTACTGGGTTCCGGAGCGTGTGATTTTTGACGAACAGGAGGCGCCGGGCTGATGGGTTCAGAGAGATAAGGAAGTTCTAAATGCTCTGAAGAAATTTTAGGATTATCAAAATAAGTAACAGCGTAGGTTAAGCTATCTCTTAAGGAAGGCCCTACTAATAAAAAGGTTACAACAAATAGTAAAAATACTATTGTTTTTCTGAATAAGTTGGGGAGTTTGGTATAAGAATATTTCATTACAATAATATATAAGCATTTTTTATGCCAATTTCAGAATAAAATAAAAACTTTTTTTATGTTTTTTAACTTATTTAATTTGAAGTGGTTATAACAAAGATAAATAAGACAATAAATTTTGCCAGCAAAAAATTTTTTTATTACATATTTATTTGTTCACTAAAAGCAACACTAAAGTTAAGAGTTTGCTATTTTTTGTGTAACCTATTGATAATTAATGAGTTAAAGAATTGACAAATTTAAATACAAATTCTATCTTTTTCAACACTTTTGGATTAAGTTTACGAGTTAATGTTAGGAGGGATTAGGGAACGTATTCGGGCAGCAGCGGTTGGATTTGGGCGGCAAACCTTTTAATCAATTCTAAAGAAGTCTCCTCTCGCTCATTCTCTTTCATCACTGTAGAAATTCTGATAAGAGCACCTGAGGTCCTCTTTCTCAACATGCGGTCAGTAACAATTTTGAGTTGCTGCTTAAGATAATTCTCAGTATAAAGATTGCCTGCTTTAAACCAATAGACAACCATCTCCTGCACATATTTTTTTTCAACAATTAATTTAATTGCCTTTACAAGATTTGATATTCTAACCGTGGATTTATTAACTATGGTCATTCCACTACCTAAAAGGCAGATTTCCGGTGGATGGCTTACTTTACGGTTATCTTCAGAATAAATTACGTATAAATATACTGACTCGTCCTTTTTGTCTTTGTAATTCCTCACAAAAAGATTTCTGGTTTCCAAAATTGCGTAATCCTGTTCGGAAACAGGAATATCTACACCTTTCCATTCGCCGATTTCTTTGGGGAAATTCTCTACCTTAACTTTCAAGGCAGCATCGGTCCTCGTCGGCAAGTATGAAGCTAGACTCATAATTCCGACGACAATCAGAATTATGATTACAAAAATAAAAGATTTCTGGTTCATATTTTCTTCATGTTTTCGTATTGCGTTGTGCGTCGTGCGTATTGCGCAATACTCAATACGCTATACACGATATGCTACTACTCCAGGATCTTGGCTATCAAGGCCAGACCAATAAATGCAAAGACAAAAACCAAAACACCCATTATATTATGAAATGTACCGGTTGCTAATTTCGCTCCATACATTTCACTTACTAACGACAAAGTAACTATCCTGATTACGTTTGTTGCGATTGCGATAGGAATTGAGGATATAAAAAGAATTGTCTTTTTAAGCTTGGAAATGTTACTAAAATATGCCATCAATGCACCCAGGGCAATAAGAGCAATTAAGCTTCTTATCCCAGAGCAAGGGTCCTCTACTACCAAATAAGAATGCATTGTTTTTATCACACTGCCGTCTCTTATTGCCGGAACGCCTAATTTATTAATGATAACGGTTGAAATTTTAGCGGCAAAAATTTTTAGTTTAAAACTTATGTTGGCAATAGCAACCAGAGGTAAAGGAATCATAAAGGCGAAGAAAAGTATTGCGAATAAAGTTTCTTTTAAAAATTCCTTGCCTAAAAATAATAAAACCAGCCCGATTAGAACTATAATTAAAGAAAATCCCGACGAGAAATACACTCTCCATAACGCGCTTATCGCATGAATTAATATACCAGAGCCAAAAAATACCCAGCCAAGATTAGAAGGCTTAATCTTTAGTTTCTTTAAATCTTGCCTCTTTTGCCAAATTAAAAAAATACTAATTAATGGCACTAAAAAACCATGGCTGTAATATGTATCTTTGGCAGTCCATCTGCCAATCATCCAGGCAAAGGTAGGAATGTAGGCAAGCGCAGTTAATCCAGCTAATGCTACTAATTTACCAATGTTAGCTTTATTCATTTTCAATTACCTTTTTTGAAAATACTTTTTACAAAAATTAGATACTCCCGGATGTCTTTTTCCCCTACTACAAAGCCGCCATCATAAAGATTAATATTGCGTTCCTGACGCATCTTATTGCCAAGAACAATAATATCTTCTTCTTTAAGTATCTGACTAAGTTTCTCTAATATCTTAATATGATGGCCTGTTGCGCTTCTCACTCTATAACCCTTCTTTGCAATTAACGCAATGCCTAATTTTAACAAAGCATCATAACTGAATTTAAAAATAACATCCGGAATATCAGATGTTTCGGCAATCTTAATGTCATGTAAGGCAGACTTTAAGAATTGTTCAATTTGTTTTTCTTTAAATGAAATGCCAATTTTTGAAAGTATTGACTTTCAAAATTAATCATACGATCCTTATAGTCTTGGTTTTAAAGACATTGGTTATAAAAGGGTCTTTCTTTTTTTTCTTTACCTCAAATTCCTTGAGGCTTAAATTCATTACATTGACTTCTCTGTCTGTATCCTTCTGTAACTTAACAATCATCCTCTGTAATTCCAAAACAGAGTGCGAACCGATGGCCAAGATATCAATATCGCTTGAAAAATCCATCTTATTGGTTGCGTATGAGCCAAATAGATATGCCTCCTTAAGTCCCTTAATACCTCGTAGCGTATCTTTAAGCCTCTTCTCTATACCATAAGTCTTCAGGAAAATCTGGCGGTAATGCTCTAAAACGGGGCTATCCTTTGCTAAGAAAAAATACCTTTCTTTACCGCGGAATTCACTTTTAAAAATGCCTTTTTTTTCGAATTCCTTAAGCTTAGTTTCGGTATTTTTAGGATCAAGGTCTAAAGTCCTCGCCAATTCATTGATATAATGTTTAGCATCAGGATTAAGGAAATAATAATCCAGTAATTTTATTGCCACTTTTGAACGTAAAGATATCATGTTTTCACCATGTTTATGGTAATAAATTACCATAAGGGATTATTTTGTCAAGAAAATTTTGCCATTAAAGTTTATATGATGTCGATTCTCTTTCTATCTCCCTATAAAAACGCTGATTGTCGCCGGGGAAGCTTTATATCAAGTATTCTTTTCAGATTTTTTATCCAGATTAAACTCCAAATTGGTATTACTAAATTGGAGTATACTCTATTTTAGTAAGATAGTCAGGCATTTTGTTTTCCGCCTTTCGTCCATCGCCTCTCGTCCCTCGTTCCTAACTCGTTTTCTCCCACGCCACTTCCTGTTTATGAGTTAAAAATCCATATAATCCAACCACAGCTGCCCAGTTCATTACGCAAAACATATTAGCGATATCTATCAGTTTACTGGTGCGTTTTATAAATATTCCGAAAAAAGCTAAGGAATAAAAAATAACCTGTAAATAAAAGAAAGTTTTTAAAAAGGCATTATTCAAAATAAATATATTAGATATAAAAAGACAGACTAATAAATAAGGCACCGTAAGCCGCAAAAACTTATGTGAAAAGAGCTGAAAAGCAACCGAGCTTTTAAAAGGGTTAAACAGGCCTTTTAGAAGGCCGAAAATTTGAAAATTACCAGCCAAGGTTCTAACTTTTCTCAAAAACTCGCCTTTAGGACTTTCCGCAATATGGTCATAAATTATTGCCCTGGGCTCAAAAATTGCTCGATAATTTTTCTCGACAACTTTTAAAGGAATATAAACGTCATCTAAAATTAAGTTTTCAGGCAGTAAGGTGAACAATTCTTTCCTGATTGCATATAAAGCACCTGTTGCGCCTAACATTGAAGCTAATTTCGATTCACTATTACGGATAAATTTTTCATAATTCCAATATAGTCCTATCCCTTTATTTCCTCCATCATCCTGGAAAATTAATTGCGCACTCACCGATCCAATGGTCTTATCGCTAAAGTTAACTACTAAATGCTTCAGGCAATTTTTATCCAATCTTTGCCTCGCGTCGGAAAAAACTAATATTTCGTTTTTAGCATGGGATACCAAAGAATTTAATACCAACGGCTTCCCCTCTCTTATCTGTTGCCGAAAAAGGCTTAAGCGATTGTTTACAAACTTTGATACTATTTCATCGGTTTTATCAACAGAGCCGTCTGAACCAATCAAGATTTCAATTTTTTCCGTAGGATAATCCAGCGCTAAAATTGATTCAATTTTCTCCTCAATATATTTTTCTTCATTATAAGCAGCAATTAGCATAGAAACAGCCGGGTAGATCTCACCTTTCTTAACCGGCTTATTTATAACCAAACTTAACAAATATATGGTTAAAGGATAGCCGATGTAGGTGTAGAGAATGGTTGCGAGAGAAATGTAAAAGAGAACTTTCATCGATATATTGTCATAAGGTTGTCATATTGTTGTCACAAGATTGTCATGGGGAGATTTCTGAGGGGTTATTTTATCCTTTGGCAGTACTTCTTCAACACTGTACGCTGGCCAGAAATTGTTTTATTTGGTCATGATTCCCGGCTAATACTACAATACAATTTTCACCCTCTCGTCTTATAATCACTCGGATGGTTCCTTCGATACCGGCTTCATAATAGGGCTTTCTTAGTTGTTTATAAAAAAATCGTGGTGCTATCTTTTGTGCCTCTAGCAGATTACACTCACGAGAATAATAAACAGCTAAAGATTCAATTATCAGTCCTACTGTTTTCTTCTGTTCATATCCTAAACGCTTGATGCTTCTTTTAAAAGAAGGCCTGTAATAAAGGCGTAAAGACATTAATTAGATTTTCCCTTTTTTAAATTATCGATGAACCTTTTTGTTACATGTTTTTCTTTCCCCTTTTCTTTGGCTGCAAGGGTCTCTAATTTCACGTATTCCTCATCTGTGAACTGCCTTTCTTTTGTCTCCAGAGGAATAAGCTCTATCCCATCTCTAGAGACCTCTACCTCGAACATAGACCCCTTCCCTAAGCCCAAAGCATTTGTGATCTTCTTAGGTATGGTTATTTGATTCTTTGCTGTCATTGTAATTGTCATCTTTGTTCACCTCCAGTAACAAGTATAGCACAAAGTAAGGAAATCGTCAAGGACGAAAGTAAGGATTTTTAAGATATCGAGTCTGAATTTATGTAACGCTCGCCTCATACAATCGTATGACAATTTATGACCATTGTATGACTACCTTATGACTACTTATGACTCTTATCTACTAAGAATCCTACTCCTAATCTTATCGTAAACCCTTGCGCCGAGGAATTCCTTGCTTATACGCTTAACAAATTCCTCCACTTTTTCTCTTGGAGACAGTCCATTATTCAAAACACTTTTAAAATGATTAAGATCCCAATCGCGTTTTACCGGGATTCTGCCGATTCTAAACCCATTGTTATCCTTGATATTAGAAGTAAAAATTGCTTTGTAGCCAATTTTCTTTGCTGCTTCTTCTATTCTTTTATTACAAAATCCTCTGGGAATTGAAAAATTCTCAACAGGTTGGCTTAAATTATCTTCAAGTATTTTCTTAGACTGGGATAATTCATAATATAATTCATTCTCGCTTAATTCAGTTAAAAGTCTGTGCGTCATCCCGTGTGAACCAATTGTCATGCCTGCATTATGCAACTCCTTAATCTGTTCCCAATTCATGTACCCCTCTTCCCTGACCTTAGAAGTTAGAATAAAAAAATATGCTTTAATGTCAAACTCCTTAAGAATCGGAAAAGCAGTTGTGTAGTTGTCGAGGAGGCCGTCATCGAAGGTTATTAGCGTATTGTGTATTGCGTCGTGCGCATTGCGCAAAAAATTCATTTGCTGACGGAAGTTCTCTTCAGAGACAGAATAAAGCTCTGTGCCGACTTCGCTTAAGTTCAGCGAACCGACAGAATGATACATTAAGATTTTTAACATATGATTACAGTGATTTTTCATAAGATTCCAGAGATTACATTCTCTAGTTTTAATCGTAGTAATCTGTTTTTATTAATCTCTGCAATCAAGGGCGGAACTTGCCTGCCGAAGTGTAGTTCTTCAGTATTTCGGTAACGGCAAGGGTAACGAAGCCGGTATCGGTTTAAGGTAACGGCTACGTGAAAAAATATAAAGCTTAAAAGCAATCAACATTCTTGAAATTAATGCAGTTAGAATAATTTTTCTCAATACGAAAGACGTAACCCAACCACGAAACTGGCATCCTAACCGTAACCTAAAAACGTTGCCATAATTGTGAAGTAGTACACGACAGGCGGCTGTGACGCCCTATTTATAAGTTGCTTTAATTGATGCTATCCTGTCTAATATCGGCTGAATCAGCGTAGCGATATTTTTATACACATCGGCTATGCAGTTAGTTTTACAAATATTGTGCCAACCATTAAAATCAAAATCATAAGTTGTATGGTAAGTCGGACCAACGTGAAAAGCCTTTGGCCGCGTTGCGTGATACCAAGTGTTGCCCTTAAAAGTTAAATCCTTAAGAGTCATGGCAGATACTGTTGTAACTTTCGGATCAGTTCCCAGATATAGCAGATATGCGCTTGCATTGGTGGCGTATATGCGATTATTCTCAAAAACCACGTTCAGGTTATTACCACTATTGTAAGGTACTTTTAACCCACTAAAAGGTTCTCCAATTGAGGTAGCGTTGGGAACGACTATAGTGTTATTACCTACATAAACATTTTTCAAACCAGACCCAGGCGCGCTTGCATAGTGGTCAATACCCTTTCGGCAATTAACAATAGTATTATTGATAATGCGCACATTATTTAAAGTTGCGGTTGGAGTTACGCCGTATTTTTCATCGGCGGTCATAATTCCCTGGGGCCTTAGTCGTTTTAAATTACTATTATCTCCTGGATTTGTATCACCATTATGGTACAAATCGTGTGTGTCCGGCTCGCTGCTAAAAATTATATTTCCATCGATTAGGCCATTTGGTTGATTATCTATGTAAATATTAACGCTCCAGTTATCATAGACAATGTTATTTTTCCAAACAGTCCCACCAGCGCTTCCGCGATAGGCAAGCAGTCCCTCTCCACCATTTTTATGTGAAACATTATTAATATATTGTGTTTTAGGCGTTCCGTGACTAATTGCGCCGCCTCCCCAACCGCCCCATTTATAACGTCCGCGCGGCCAGTTCCTTAAAAAATTGTGATAGATATTATTGTCTGCTACAATAGTGTCAGTAGATCTTGTAGTTCCGTAAGCAAAAATGTTTATACCGGTATGGCCGTTAAATTTCACATTACATCTCCTGATTTCAGTGTAATTTCCTAAAATAGATATTCCTCTTCCTCCTGCATATCGAACTGTCAGGCCATAAAGAGTGATGTAATGAGCATTATTAATAAGTATCCCGTCGCTATACTGGTCATCAGAAATCACGCCGACATTGGAATTCGTAGGTATAATCCCTGCTTTGGGATAAAGATAAATAATCTTTAAAGTGGCATTGTAATACCATTCATTTTCTTTAATATCAGTGAGAGAAAAGGCAGGAAAAATTGGCTGTTCGTTCACAACTACAGCAGTGGGCTTAAAGGAACAGGTTGCTTTATAAATTCCTTTGATTGTAGTTTCGGTGTATGGCGTCCATTCTCCGATCTTCGGAGAGCAATCAATAATAACTTCTCCATTGCCGAAAGCACCAATAGTAATCCGACCCGTATCGCTCCCACTTTTTGTAATAGTTATGCGCTCTTTGTATATACCTCCCATAATAGAAAGCACATCACCTGGCGCAAGTTTGTTTACAGCAAATTTAATAGTTTTCCAAGGTTTAGAAGATGAACCGTTGCCTGTAGTATCACTCCCAGATAATCCATCTACGTAGAAAGTTCTAATACTGCTTTCAATTTGCGAACTAATCGGAATATCCCTCTCAGCAGTATATGCTTGCGGAGTGACCGGAGAGGTCCTGACAGCAGTGCTGGTTTGTGAAGTGGCTGTAGGAGTCCTGACTGCAGTTCTCTCCTGCACATTAGCCGGCGCAGTCCTTACTGCAGTATCCTGTGCATTTACCGTACCAATAAAAACACTTAACAATAAAACAAACAAGCAACCACTAAAAACTTTTATTTTGTTCATTTGACACCCCCTTAATGAGTAGACAATTTACGATTCGCTATTGCTTTCGTAAATTGTAGCTCCGACGCTATGTCGGAGCGTCTACGAATTAATCCCGCCCTTTTGGCGAAATTTAACAAGATAAACTATATTTTAATCGTTTCTTCAGATGTCCAATAACGCTTCCGTGATGTTTTAATTTATTTTCTCTATCTAAAGCATCCCTCTTATCTAAATAAGCTTCGTAATAAACTAATTTAAAAGGTCTATGCTTCTTAGTAGCTGTATTGTTAGCGCTATTATGCTCAACCAATCTTCTTTCTAAATCATTGGTATTGCCAATATAAATATAGTTGTCTTTCTCGCTTTTTAACAAATAAATATAATGCATACCTACCTCCAGCCAAAAGGGCGGGACAAATTCAGACAAATAAGTTATGTCGCTCTATGAGCTCCATAACTTATGTCTTCATTTGCCTCACTTAACTTCTTCGCACTCACCAACAACCCCAATAAGACCCAAAAGGTTCCTACCACAGTATCTCTAAAAAAATTACTATAAAACATATTCACAATTATAAAAGCAATCAGACAGCCAATAAAACCAACTCCCAACCAAACATATTCGGTCTTTAATAATGATTTTGTCTTTATAAATATGCTTAGAAGAAATAAAAGAAATACAAGAAAACCAAAAATGCCCATTTCCGCTGCAATCTGGATAAAAGAATTGTGAGTATCTGACTTAAGAACAAATTCTGGTATTTTAAATCCAACACCAAATATAGGATTCATCCGAAATACTTCTATGCCCACTTCCCATTTCTTAATCCTACCTTGCGAACTTTCATCAAGGGGTAATTCCCCGCCATAAGACTCTTCCTGCGCTGTTGTTCCCTCTATCCTATGAATAATAGACTGAGGAACCCAACGTTCCCACGTTAATCCAAGTCCAATAAAAGTTATCAATATTATCATTGTTGAAATCTTAGAAGTTTTAAAAAAATGTTTTAATGAAGATAAAATCATTATAAGCACAGCAATAAGTAAAGCTGCAATGGAACCGCGGGAATAAGTAGCAAAAAGTGCCATAATACAAATACCTAATCCCAAAAAACCAGCTATTTTTTCTATTCTTTTTTTAGTAAAAATCGAATATGAAAGCAAAAAAGGCGTAAATATTGCCAAAAAACCACCGGCAATATCAGCTCCTTTAAAACCTTCGCCAAAAGGACCCGATGACCTCTTAAAATCAGCATAATGAGGACCTGCTAACATACCGCTTTTCCAAGTATGTAGCGCAACCAAGCCCAGACTTAAAAGTATCATAAAAAAAACAAAATTCAATTCTTTTTTTGTTTTTATGCAACGGCTGGATACAAAATATGCCAAAGGAAGTGAAATTAATCTTTTAAAGTCAACAGCAACTGGATATTTCCATATTCCCGGTGGATAAGCTAATGTATGTGCAAATGAAGCAATCCATATAAATAAAAATAATAAAAGCGGAATATCAATACTCAAGGCAGCAGAATTAGGTTTTCTGTCAAAAAGTAAAATCAAAAATAATAGAATAAGAAAGAAATTCAAAGTATTAATTATCGGAATCTGAGGCAGCCGTAATTGAAACGGTAGATAGAGAATAAATAAAGCGAGTATTGTCCTTTTCATGTGAATACCACTATACGTTATGGCAACGTTTTTAGGTTAAGGTTAGGATGCCCGTTTCGTCCTTGGGTTACGTCTATCGTCTTTTAAAATTTGTCCAACTTTCAGCTAATTTATAAAGCTGCCTGCCTGTCTTATCATAAATATCAATTAATTCATCGCACTGTTTCACATCTATATAATTAAAGTATATATCTCGCGACTCGCTTAAACTAACAACCATTTCATTAGACTCGCTCATCGCATCATCAATATATTTCTGGAAACCTGCCTTTTGGTGCCGCTTAGCATAACCTTCTGCTATCAATCTGGGTATTGACTTACAGGCTCTACTCAATTGATCTACCAAGTCGTATTTTTCTCTCTCGGGTAATTTCGGAACAATCTCTTTCATTACACTTAGCATAGCTCTGTAGCTATTCTGGTATACTTCTAAATCTTTAAAACTTGTTATTCGTTTTTTATTTTCCATTTACTTTGCCATTACCCTTACCGATACTGGCTTCGTTACCCTAACCGTTACCGAGAAGTGAGAGATATAAATCTGCTGTTTTTTTAACTATAGCCTGTATAGAAAAGGCATTATTAACCAATTCCTTGCCTCTCTCTCCCATTTTTTTTCCTTTATCTGGTGAAGTTAAAAGTTTTTCTATATTAGATGCTAAGCTTTTGCTGTTTTTTGCTTGTGCCAAAAATCCAGTTTCTCCATCTTTAACAAGTTCGCAAGTGCCGCCAACATCTGTTGCGATTACAGGCTTACCAACAGCCATCGCCTCTAAAATGCTTACAGGCAACCCCTCATAAAGCGAAGGCAAAATCACACCATCACTCGCATTAAATATTTCTGCCATGTCTCTTCTCTGCCCTAAGAATTGAATTTTATTCTCTAACTGTAAACTGTTAACTTTAAACTGTAAACTTTCTCTAAGCGGCCCATCACCAACCACCAGTAATTTCACTCTATACCTGCCATCCAGCATACTCAAGGCTTCAAACAAATATTTATGGCCCTTTTGTTCAACCAATCTTCCAATTACAGTCAGCACTATCTCTTCGTTTTTAATCCCTAAATCTTCTCTAACTCGCAAACCCGCCAACTCGTTAACTCGCAAACTTTCTGCATCAATCGCATTCGGTATTATCTCAATTTTTTCTTCAGGAATCTTTTCTGTATTAATCAAAAACTCCTTAACTGCTTTTGAAACTGCAATAAATTTGGTTGTTCGGTTCGCCAACATCTTATCTATGATTTTATGCCAAAACTTCTTCCAGATATCTACATTTTGGACTGTGCTTATAATTATGGGCACTCCCCCAAAAATAGCCGCAACCCTTCCTAAGCAATCTGCTGCCCAAAGATGAGTATTTACAATATCAATTTTATATTGTCTGATTACACAGATTATTCTATAGATTACACAGATGTCGAACTTACCTTTTTTATTTAAGGCAATAACCTTGATTCCTTTTTCCTCAAGTTCGCTTGCCCATTCGCCTTTCCAATTAAGGCAACAAACAATGGAATTGAAACGGCTTTGGTCAAAATTTTTAACCAGCAAAACCAAGAATCTTTCCGCGCCGCCTTTTTCTAAGGACCAAATCACGTGCAGGATGTTAATTTTTCGCGCCGAAGCACGTGAATCGTCATATATTGTCATACCATTGTCAAATGTTGTCATACATCGTCACTATTCTTCTTACCAATTGAATTAATATAATTGTTAATTTTTATTTGTAATTGCTTGTATTTTTGTAAAAATTCTTTGTAAATATCATCAGAAATATACTTGCGTTTATTGCTAAAAATCATAAAGTGCTTTGTCTCAGATAAAGAGCCTCTTGCTTGTCTACAAAATTGAATGTTTTCTTTATAGTGAAACCGACCATAGCCTTCGGCTATATTTGCGCCAATTGAAGTTGCAGCATCCCTTATCTGCGAGGTAACATTGAACCTTTCTTCACTAGGAAAATTGCTTGTTAAATCATATATCCAATCTGCCAATTCTAAAGCCAGCTGATATACTTCCAAATCATCAAAATCTCTTATATCTCCCGCCAATTCCATTCTCCTTTTTACAATGTATGACTATTTATTACAATATACTTATAGTATCTTTTACAATTGTATGACCATTTTATGACTACCTATGACTATGTATGACAGCTCGATAAGTTAAATACCTCAATTAGCTTCTCTACACTCTTATGAATATCAAATTCCTCTTCAACCTTACGCCTGCCTGCTTTAGCTAAGCGAGCCTGCAAATCTTTATCGTTCAACAAAAGCTCAATCTTCTTTGCCAAATCTACAACATTGCCTGGCTCAACCAACAGCCCTGTCTGACCATCCTGGATCAATTCGGGTATGCCTGAAATATTTGAACCTATCACCGGCACGCCTGCTGCCATTGCCTCCATTAATACGATCGGGATGCCATCTTGGCCATCCTGCTCATCCCAGACGCTGGACATGATAAATACAGCACTTTCCTGTAATAATTGCTTAATCTCACTGTTGTCCGTTACCCCTTTTAATTTTACGCTACTCCTTACTCCTAAATTAATAATTAACCTTTCCAATTCATCATTCAAAGGACCATCGCCAATTATGCGGCATTGGACAGGCAGGCGATTTTTAATTTGATTGCAAGCTTTAATAAGATATTCAAAACCCTTCATTTTGGTTAATCTGCCGATACTCAAAATCGTATTATCTTTATGCTTGACGTTTAAATTAACAAATTCAGCTAAATCTAAGCCGCAATGAATGACGTGCGTCTTATCTATAACTCCATTTTGACAAATATTATCCAGATATTGCTTATTATAATTTGAGATAGCAACTATGGCTTTTGCATCTCTGGATTTTTCTTTTAAAAGAGCTTTTTCTAAGAATATGTCATGAGCATGATTGGTAAAAGTATAACTAATCTTAGTCAATCTTGATATGACCAAAGCTACTAAAGTTGGGTAGGTTGCAAAATGTGCATGGAGGTTTTTGATATTCTCTTTTTTTACAATAGTAGCAAAGTAGCAACCGACAAAAATACACCAGATGTTCTTAAGTAGAACTTTTGAGCTTGAATATCTTTTACTGACAACCAACCAGAAAATTGAAAGCAATGTCACTGGTTTTCTTACAGCCCAAAATACAAATGACCTAAATACACCTGGCTTTTCTGGATATATTGTATTTTTTATAAGCAGTTTTGACTTCTCTTGAATAAATGCTTCCAAATCTTTTCTTATAGAGAATATAGTCACTTCAATACCTTTTCTCTTTAACTCTATTATTTCATTTAAGATAAAGGTTTCTGACCAACAGGGAAAAAGAGAAACGATATAACCCACTGTGGACGCGGATTGGCGCGGATTGTTTTGGACGCGGATTGGCGCGGATAAATCTTGATAAAGTTTAGCGTAATTATTCACCATTGTTTCAAGAGAGAATTTTTCGTAAACTAATCGCCTCGCGTTTTCACCCATCTTCACAGCTAATTCCTTATCTTTAAGTATCTTTATAATAGCTTTTGCCATAGCTTGTGGCTCTTTTGGCGGCACGAGTATCCCAGTTGCACAATTTTTATCACTGTAATCTTTATCTAAATCACTGTAATCAAACTGTAAGCTTTTGACAGTTTCGAGATTGCCATCTATTGCTGTAGCTACTACTGGCACTCCAGCTGCCATAGACTCTAAAATTGTATTGGACATTCCTTCTGAATATGAAGCGTTCACCGACACATCCATTGTGGATAATAATTCTGGTATGCCGTTACGTTTACCAAGAAATAAAACTTTGCCTCGTATTGCGTCATGCGCCTGCCTGCCGGCAAGGCAGGTATCACGTATTGCGTTTTCTAACTTTTGACGAAGAAAACCGTCGCCGATAAGCAGAAATTTGACGTTCGGAATTTCTTTTACAACCAAACCCGCTGCTTCAATGAATTCCTTATGCCCCTTTTCTTCCCTGTCCATCGTCGCTATCATTCCAACTGCTAATTCATTTTCACCTATTCCGATTTCTTTTCTAACTCGCCAACTCGTCAACTCGTTAACTCGCAAACTATCTACGTCTACTCCATTATATATAACAGCCGTTTTCTCTCTACTAATTCGCTCTGAATCAATAACATGATTTTGAACAGCATTGGAAACACAAACAACTTTATCGCTAAGATGTGCAGTAAAACGCTCTAACAAGCCAATTAACCTCGAGCGGAATTGGCCTAAATCTCTGCGCGAGGAGAAAATAATGGGAACCTTAGCAATTTTAGCAGATAAAACCCCAAAGACATTAGAAGTATTAAGGTAAGTATGGACTATTACCGGCCTTTGCTTAGAAATAAATTTAATTAACTGTATAAAATTCAGCCAAAAACTCATCCTCCAGATACAATCCATTTTAAATGTAGCCAATGGCGCCTTTATCTCTTTAATTAAATTTTCATCATTAATGCCAAGGGAAATAACCTCTGGAGAATACCCCCTGTTGGTTAATCCTTTGGTCAATCTTAAAAGATGCCTCTGCGCACCCGCTATCTTTAAATTATCAATTATGAAACAAATCTTAGTCATAGTTTTTGTCTGTCCTTCGATTTTGCTCAGTATCCATCAGCGAAGGATCCCGAGCCTGTCGAGGGATGATCATCTGCGGTTAAGAAGTTCTTCATAAATCGCTTCAACCTTTTTAACCTGCTTTTTAATATCAAATAGTTCTTCTGTCCTTTTCTTGCCTGCCTCACCCATTTTTCTTGCCACATCCGGATTATCTAATAAGTAAATCATCTTTTCTGCCATTGCTTTAATATCACCCATTGGCACTAAAAATCCAGTCTTGCCATCGACAACTATATCAGAAGGACCTGGAACTTTTGTAGCGATTACGGGCTTTTCTAGCGTCATGGCTTCTATACAAGTCAAACCAAAACCCTCGGGAAAAGTAGTAGTAGATTGGACAATAATATCCAGGTCAACTATAATACTATTAACATCATTTCTCCACCCAGTGAAAATTATGTTTTTATCTAACCTTTCACTTTTTACTAGCTCTTTTACCTCATTATAATAATTATCGATGCCACCCTTAGCCTCTCCGACTATAACAAATTTTGTCGAAGGTCTAATTTTTAAAACTTCTTTTGCTGCTAAAATAAATTCTTTTTGACCCTTGCCTTCTATAACTCTTCCTATTACTCCTATTAACGAATTAGAATTAAGGTTAAATTCTTGCCTAAAATTGCCTTTTAAGACCTTTTCACAAGTATTAATTCCATCATAAATAAGATTTATTTTATCTGCCGCTATATCTTTGCTATATATCTCGTGAGCATCATTATTCAATACAATAAATTTATCAATCCATTTAGCGAATAACCTTTCTCTTTTAATCAACTTCCTCGTCTCGCGAAGATGGCAAATGCATGGCTTTCCAGTTAATTTCGCAGCCAAAATCGCTGGAATACCTGTAATTATATTGGTGTTAATGTGAACTAAAGAAATCTTCTTAGTTCTAATTATAGAAACCAAGTCAACAACTTCATAAATAATTCTTAAGATGCCCTTGTAATTTTTCAGTCTTATGATTTCACCTTTTTTAATTTTTTCAATTTGCATTCCAAAGTTTTTAATTACAATGGTTGATCTAAATTTTTCAGCAGTTAAATAGTCCATAATATTGGCTAACATGCCTGCGGAACCTCCAAATCCAGAAGATGGTTCATAAAAAAGTATAGCCAATTCCTTGTTTGTTTTATTTAACTGAAATATTGATAGAAAGATATTGATAAAGAACAAACCGTAAGGCTTAATTAGCTTAAAAACCTTAGAGAGATATGAGTCTTTTTTCGTCCAAAAAATTTTTCCCAAGAAATGATTACGCCTTAATGCTTCCATACATTTAGATCTGCTTAATCTGAATTTATTTTTTTTAAAATATTCAACTGAAAGTAAATAATTTAACTCGGCAAGTTTTTGTAAATATAGTTTATCTTTAACAGCATTCCTATACTCTTTCCTTGCCTTTTCCCAAAATTTAATTTGGTTTATTAGTGAAATTTCAACATTATGCAAGGAATTTATTTCATGCTCCCGATAAAGAGTCAATGCGTCATCAATGTTTAAAATTTTATATCCCCTGGCTACTCTAATAGTGAAATCTAAATCTGCGACTTTCAAAAGATTTTCGTCAAACAAAATATTCTCAAACACACATCGTTTTGCCATAATAGAGGAAGTTGAACAGCTTCCTTGCTCCAGTAAACTTCTAACATCGTTTCCTGGAATTATTTTTGGCTTAAGCACTCCAATTTTATAATTGCCTTGTCCATCAATAACTTGCATACGCCCTGCAATTAAAGAAATTTCTGGATTCTCTTCAAAAAGCTGCAAATATTTCTCAATTTTTTGTGGAAGCCAAATATCATCACTATCTAAAAACGCGATATATTCTCCGTTTGATTCTCTTATGCCAATGTTGATAGCTGCACTCTGCCCTTTATTTTTTTGATAAAAATACCTTATTTTCTGCTTATATCGTAGAATATAGCTTGCTACCAGATCCTTAGTGTTATCGCTTGAACCGTCATCAACAATAATAATCTCAAAATCTTGATAGGTCTGTTCCAATACGCTATCAATTGCCTCTCTAAGGTAATTTTCTCGATTATATGTTGGGATAATTACACTAATTTTTGTTAAAACCATATAACTTTTGACTTTTTAATACATCTTATCTTAAATCTTCTAAAAGTTTTTTAAATCCAAGACAGCCACATATCTCGCCAAGAGTAAACCAAAACCAAATTTCGTTAGAAAAAATTTCGCTTTTACTTAATTTTAACGATTTCAAAAAACTTAATATGCTCATTAACAGTTTTTTATAAATCCATAATGGAATCCATAAAAAGCATCTGCCTTGTGTATATTCTTCCCTATCGAACATTGAATTATGTTTTCCGCATAAGAAATACCACTTTCTAAAATAATTTTTAGTTAATCTTGAAGCAGGCGTATAATGATAAACAACTGGATTAGGATCATATGCAATCTTCGCACCTAATTTAGCCCATCTATTACCAAGCTCAGAATCCTGGCCTCTTCCAAAATAAGTAAAGCCACCAAATTTATAGAAAGAATTCCTCTTGATACTTAAATTAGAACCACACGTGCGTACTTTCTTTTTATCATTTTCTATATACACGTCGCTCAGATGATGATAGACAATAGGACCCCTCATTTTATCCACATTGAGCCACCTAGGTTTAGGACTCACAAATAACGGCTCAACCCTGCCACTTAGAACATCAATATTCTTTATTTTAAAAACTTCATTTATATTTTTTAGCCAATCTTTGTTAACTATACAGTCATCATCAGTAAAAGCAATTATCTCTCCTTTTGCTTCTTCTCTTCCCTTGTTTAAGGCAAAAGATTTACCTTGCCTTGGCTCAAAGAGATATTTCAATCTCCCAGCAAATTTAGGCCTATAATACTCAATTACATTTTTAGTTTTATCGTTAGAATTATTATCTACGACAATTATTTCGAAGTCAAAATCCCCGGTGATGTCTTGGAATAAGATACTGTCTAATGTATTCCTTAGATTCTGGCAACGATTATAGGTTGCCACAATTACACTAATAATTTTCTTTTCTTCTAATCGGTTATGCATAACTGTTATTTTTTTCTAAAATATACTTATACCCGAAGGCTGGACATCCACATTTACTAACTATACACTGCTTTATTTTGTCATATAGTTTTATCTGCTCAATAAAAATATTGCCAAGATAATCCTTCTGACTGTGGCATCGGTATATATCACCCATAGTATTCATAACCACAAATTTTTTGCCAGCTTCACAAAATTTTCCTTTAAAATTTGGGGGGCCATTAACAAAAAAACGGTCGAACCATATATCGGATAGTCTTTCTTTTTGTAAATCACTCTCAGCCTTTACGGCAGTCTTCCAATCATCTATGCTCCTATCCATAAAACGGTTAATTATCTCTCTTTGTTTTGACGAATAGGCTTGTGGATAAGTACTACCGAAAAAATTCCTAATTTTACTAAATATCTTTGAGTCAATAAATTCAAACCTTGCACAGTTTCCTCGGAAGACTTTCGGCATAAGAATAATCCCTTCCGATTTAAAACATTCATAATCCTTTATGAATCTCTTTATCAAATGTGGATAAAGCAAATAGGAAACAAAAACATTAAACCCTTTTTTTTGTAATAATTTAAATTTATTTATAAAATCTGTAACGAGATTAAGTCTTTCTCTTTCCTGAATATGCAAGCTACAATGGACAGAAGTAACTTTTTCAGGATTTGTATATTCTGCAAATAGGATAATGTCCTTGTGGCTTAAATTTGTATTAATACTTATGAAGTGGTTTTTTGTAAGTTTAAGGCATAAATCAATAAAATGAGGAACAAAAAAAGGCTCACCTCCTGTCATCCCGATTAACCAAACATGCCCCGAGTTATTAAAGGCATCTACGATTTTAGGCATATCTCCTAAGCCAATAAAGGCATCATTTTTTTCATGCGCATCAAAGCAATAGATACAATTGAAGTTACAAAAATCGTTAATATGCCAATCAACTTCTATTTGGTAATTAAATGTTTTCATCAGAATTTATTTATGTTTAACAAGTTGTACATTATCCACTCCTAAGCTACTATTAAAATTCAATCCAACGTTAGGTAATCGCGTTGCTTCGTAAAGCCTGGCGGACAATGTTATTGGATCGGTTGTATTTTTATTCATTAGGCCACTGGAAGAATCCCAATGCATCTCTAACTGTCTGCTAACCCAAAAACTCAAAACATCAAAACTTAAAGGAATATTTAAAAAATTTCGAAAAGCATTAAGCGAATAAGCTATCTCAAAACCAAACGGGTTATATCTCCAAGCATAAGGGTTTTTGTAAGACTCTTCAATAAATCTGTTACTTTGAATGCATTGGATTATTTCTAAAATAATCTTTCTATACCAGCTATTGCCCCACCACTCTTCTTCTGGAGCATTGCTGTATGCCAAAGACAATGCATAAAGATTAAAAGGTAAATAGCCAACAGAACGTTCTCTTAGAATTTCTGCAGTATATTTTTCTTTAATATTTTTTTTATTAAAAATTTTTTTAATATTAAAAGATGTAAACGATCTTACATCGCTTACTAAATGCTCTGGAATCCTATGTCTAATTAGCCCCTTTTTTAAAAATCTTATATTTCTTTTAAGGTTTTTAAAGAAATCTCGTGAATGCATTAAGATACTTTCATCATTTGTTATCTTGCCAAGAATCAAATTCATAGTAGCAAACCATAATTGCTGATTAAATGTTTGACAAACTGTTCCAATCTTGCCGTCGATATGAAGAATGCGCCATAAATGCAATTTTGGCTCATACCAATGTTTCAATAATATTTCTCTCGCAGTTTCTAGGTAGCCTTGTATCTTTAAATCTTGCCCAATAAAAATTAATGGCTCAACAGCCCAAGCCTGCCCAATCAGACCATTTTCCGGAGGCCTATTTTTGGTCAGCAGACAGTAAAAAGAAACTTTATTTGGTCTACTTTTATTAGAAGTAAGGTAATTACAGGCAGATAAGGAAGCCTCTAAAAAACGATTTTCTTTCGAGATAGTATAGGCTTTATAGTAGATTAAAGCCCAATGAGCTGTATTCCTCACTGGAGTATCTATGTCTTTCCATGGCCCATTAGTTCCAGGAGGCACACCTCCATCTTCATTCTGTAAGAACAATTGTCTTTGCGCGGCCATTACTATAACTTCTGATAACGAAATATGCCCCATATCTTTTAACTCTTTATGAAATTTAATCTTCTCTCAATCCAGCGTTTATAATTGCTGTATCTATATTCACCAGGAAATCTTTTGATATTGCTACGATAACCCAGATGGCAGAAAATTGCATTTCCATCAATTCTGCCATTCTCTAAAAATTCAATATGCTTATTTATAAGTTCTGCCTTTTTAATCTCTAATTGATTATTACTTTTAATATCTAAATCTTGATTTAAGAATAGTCTTTCCTTTATATAATTTGCGAACTTATTATTAATTTTCGTATACTGAAATAAGTGATAAGAAAAATTTAGGGGTAAAAATTGCATATATCTTCTTGATTGAAAAAATAAATTTATTGTACTATTAAAACTGCCAGATGCATCCCAGTCTTTTTCAAAATAAGTGACATCTTCCGCAACTTTAAAACCGATATTAAGTCTGCTAGGATTCTTAAATACGCTACTATAGTAATTTTCTTTATCTAAAGCCTCGCTGAAGTCCTTAATCAATGAATAAATGATTTTTATTGCCTTTTTTAGATAAATAATTAACAACTTTAAATTTTCATCTTTACTGTTTCTAAGCCATGAATTCCTAAATAAACTAAAATCTTCTACAAAAATACTATAAATCTCATTTTTTTTATTAGTGATCCTTTCTAATCTACCAATAGCATATTTAATCCTATTTATATTTGCAATCATAGCTCTCAAATTTATTTTTTCCTCAAGTAAAGGTTTTAAAACCAATTTAGGTAAACTTAAGATAAATCCATCTATCTGCAATAAGATAGCAATTGCTTTTAATTCTTGTTCAGTAGGTTGTTCAAAAATAATTTCTTCACCCCATATCTTTTGTAAATTTGAAGTATCTACAAAAAAAACTATATTTTTCATAAGACTCTTGCTTATAAATAATTGTGGATGTATCAATAAATATTGAGTTAATGGAGAAAAATAATTTATATCATATCGGACTCCATATCTATGTCTATAATTGTCATCTAAAACGACAATAAAATCCATGTCTGATAGCCCACAAACAGAAACTTTTCCATATTTATATATTGAACAAACTCCTCCTACTCTACTGTAATAATCAATGAATTCATCTTGAGCCTTTTCATAATCTAAGTTAGATTTCTCTTCTGGCAGAAATAAAAACTGTGTTTTTTTAAGCCTTGATCCAAGTAACTTGTCAATTATCTCTTCCATCGTTCACATTCGTATTAAATTCTTCTTATATGTAACCTAAATCTGCTAAGCGTTTTTTTACTTTACTTGTGTCTTCCTCATTTAAAGTGTTATTATCTCTTTCCGTTAGAGTATTTTCATTAAATATTTTTTGTTGTTCGATCGGGTTATAAATTAAATATTCATTACTAATAGCGTCTTTTAACACCTTACCGTCAAAATAATCAGGAAGAGGAACGCCGAGAAGGTAGAAAATGGTTGGGGCTATATCTAATATCTGAGCACCTTTTATACAATATTCTTTTTTAAAGTTTTTCCCATAGCAAAGTATGATACCATCTCTTGTATGTTTACCAGTTGCTGTTTTAATATCATTAAAAATATTTTTCAAATTAGCAGCACAACGTAAATCGTAAGTTTCATCTTCTATATCAAAACATAGATCGTAACCATTTCGCGCATAAGGTCCTTTATAAATCTCCTCCCCTTTATAAATTTTTACTTTCAATTTACGCCCGTTTTCCGGATTGGATAGACTATCTATAAGATTAATAACCCTCTCTCTTACTTGCTGATATTCTTCGTTTGAATTTATTATTCCTTCGGGTTCCCTCCCTTTAAGATTTATATAGCCAGTATCATCTGGGTACCCAGAGTAAAAAAACGTTCTTTGCCAATTTATCTTACGTAGGTAAGAACTTTCTATGTCTGGCCGAATCCTCTTACTATTTTCTTTGGGCAAATCATTTTTTAATGTTTTTGCTTTTATCTTACGATATATTATTTTAGCAAATACCTTACCTTTTCTATAAAGAAAAGAGTGGCGATGCAAAGTGCCCCTTATCTTATTAATTGCTGCATTAACTTTCTTCTCTAAAGCATCTGACAGACGAGACATTTTCCTATAATGCAAAAACCCTCCGTTCTCAAGTAATTTATGAAGATCAATCCTTTTCTCCCTCGGTCCAAAACCATGGTCAGAAATTATAAATAGAGATGTATTTTCATCCACAAGACTTATAAACTCTCCAATAATGGAATCTATTTTTGTATAATATTTTATTATAGTAGGAAGGAATTTATTAGCTTCAACTTGATTATATTTAGAATGTTTAGGATCAATATAATGCCAACAAAAATGTTGAAGCCAATCGGTTCCTCCGAATACAACTACAAACAAATCCCAGTCATATTTATTCATAAGCTTAAAACTCACTTCTTTTCTTTTTCCTTCGCATTTAATTAAATCTGAAAAGAACTTATCTTTTTGTTTTTCAGAATATTTCTTCCACCTTAAACTAAGAATATATTCTTTTCTCTCTATCCTATTTTTTTCAAAAAGGTCATCTGGATAGGTAAAATTACAATTTACGCTCGGCGTAGTGAGACCGCAACTAACCATAAATCCATTGATTTTAAGTGGTGGATAAGTAATAGGTAAGTTTATTACTCCAGATATCTTTTTATTATCTGAGAGTATTTCAAAAATGGTTTTTGTCTTCATGTCACTAGAAGTCACTATCTCTGTTTCGTAACGTTTATCTTTGAACGGTTTAACAAAGCCAAATATTCCATGCTTACCTGGATTTACTCCAGTCATAAATGATGACCAAGCAAGGGCTGATTGCGGAGGTATAGTTGATTTAAGTTCGCCATTTACGCCGTTATCTACTAAGAATTTCAGATTAGGTAATAATCCTTGTCCCATCCATGGTTTTAAATTTGTCCATGTTGCCCCATCTAATCCGATTACTATGACTCTCGGCTTATTCTGACCCATTTAATAAATCCCTCAAAATTAAATCCTTTATATCTTGAATAGATGAAACTGAATCAATATTTAAATTTTTTGCAGCAATGAATGCATCATCATAGGTATGCATTCCATTAATATGAGATTTTTCAAATGTCTCAATATTTCCCATTCTTCCTTTCAAGTCATACCCTCTTTTAGGGTGGGCAATAATATCAGCCGCATTTTCAATATAAGGACCTGAATAAATCTCTTCGCGAAAAAGGACCTTATCAATAATCTTTTCCCCTGATGTCGGATCTGCAAAATTAAGGAGTTTTTGTCTAATTTCTCCTCTTATGTAATCGTATTCGCTTTCTTTAACAGTCCCTTTTTCTTCTCTCCCCTTTAAGTTAACAAAAATCCTGCCTGGCAAAAGCGAATAACAAAGTGAATCCTTATGGTAGTCAACTAATCTATCGCTTCCATTTTCAAATTTTAGTAACCCTTCTCGCTCTAACCAACGATTCAATTGAACTTCATATTTAGTGGCGCAGAAACCGTGGTCTGAAAGCATAATAAACCGGTCTTTATCAGAAAGACTATCCTGGAGTCTATCGATATATTGATCTAATTTTCCAAGGAAATTTATAATCTCCAAATAGTATTCGCCTTGCATTAGAAGGTCATTCCAAAGAAAATGAAATAACCTATCAGTTTCCATAATGTGCAATTGAAAATAATCCCACTTTTCTTTTTCCATTAATTCGAATGTAACCTCAAAACGCTTATCCATTGCTAAGAAAAGATCGTCCATAAATTTTCTTTTATTCTCTCTGGCTAGGCTGGCATCTACATCGATAACATACCCCTTTTCTTTGAGGTAAGATGAGAAACGTTCAGGATATGACGATTTGGAAATGTCTGTGCACAAAAAACAGGATGTAAGAATACCATTTACTTTCTCTGGCGGATATGTCAAGGGCACATTTATTACGATTACCCTTTTCCCTACTTGCGATAATTCCTGCCATATTGTTTTAGCGCCTCTACTTCGTGCAGTAGGGATTTCTATCTGAAACGGATTAGGGGTTCGGTCCACAAATCCGAAGATATTATGCCCGGCTGGGTTTTTGCCTGTGGCAAAGGTAGTCCAGGCTACTGAGGAAACAGTGGGATATACGGAATTCATCCTCTTTCCGGAATTATCATTACATAATCTTGCAAGCTTCGGCATTTTTTCCTGGATTAATTTATCATTTAAAAAAGAACAAGGAAAACCATCTATGCCTAATACAAAGGTCCTTTTTGTGTCATAAGCCATATGTATAAACTCTTAAAAAAGTAGCGAGTAGCAAGTAGAGAGTAGAGAGATTTATTTCCATTTATTAATTAAAGCTTCAAGCATTGCTCTAATCTCATTTAGAACAGCTACGCGTTTATTTATTATTTGTTCCGGTAATATTTTCTTTAATCTTTTATATCTTCCTCTTGCTTCTCCTGTTGAGCCCTTAGATATTCTAAAGAAATTTTTTATTTCTTTGTCTGATTTTCTTTCGTAACCTTCTTCCATATTGGCGCATATAGAATCGAGGCTCCTTAACTGATTATTCGCTAAAGCCCTCCCAGCAAAATTCTGTTTCAATATAGGTAAATCTTCTTCTAAAAAAGCTTCGAATAATCCAACAGCTTTTTGCTAAACTTCAAAATCTTCAACGCTTTTTATTGGTTTTCTTTCCATCTCGCTACTTGCTACTTTCTACTCTCTACTCCAGTAATAATCCCGCCGGCGCAAACGTTATCATTATGCACAAATACAAACCTGCCCAATTCCTGCATTTCATTAAAAGCCTTTATGGCTATGGGCTTTTTAGTCTTTATAATAACCTTACCTACTTCAAGATATCTTAATTCATTTGCATCTTTTTCTATTACCTCAAGGGATGAAGAATCTATCCTTTCCTCTATCCTTTCTACCCTACAACTAATCTCTTGTGTCGCGCACCTTAATGTGATTCTCTCGTTTTTATCAAAGTTGTTTTTTGCCATCCAAAAAACATTGGCCTGGAAATTATCAGTCAAAATTGGTTCTTTTCCTTGCTCACAAATTACATTACCCCTCTCTAAAAATATGGCGTCTTCAGTAGTAATCCCTATGCTTTCTCCCGGGTAGCTTCTGACGCTTTCTTTCAAAAACACCTCTATAGATTTAATTTTTGTATTCTGGTTACTGGGTAGCGCTTTGATAGATTGTCCTTTATTGAGAATGCCGTTTTCAACCCTACCGACTACTATTCTCTTGCCGTCAAACCTATAT